>JAGYOI010000062.1 GCA_018399395.1 Prolixibacteraceae bacterium | reverse complement strand
CTTCGGGATCGCCCGACCCAACCGGCATAAAAAACATGCTGCGCATGTTTTACAATCGTGGGAAAAACACAAAAAACCAATTAAAGTATGCCCTGCTCATGGGCGATGGTTCATATAACAATAACGAAAGCCTTACCAGTGACAAACTTAGTTTTGTTCCAACTTATCAATCATTATTCATGAATCATGGTGAAACCATAACTTCTGACGATTATTTTGCATTGCTCGATGAAAGTGAAGGTTCATTAAATGGATATATTGACATTGGCATTGGCCGTATCCCCTGTTCAACACAAAACGAAGCCGAGATCGCAGTTGATAAAACCATCAACTATACATTACCGGAAAACATGGGGAACTGGAGGAATGTTATTTCATTTTGGGCCGACGATGAAGACGGCAACCGACATATGATAGACACGGAATCGCTGATCGATGTTGTAAAAGATAATTACACCGGTTTTTATATCGATAAAATATACTTCGACTCTTTCAATCAAATATCATCATCGGGTGGCGACCAGTATCCCAATGCTACCGAAGCCATTAACAGGCGGGTAAACGAAGGGGCACTTATCCTGAATTATGTAGGCCATGCCGATAATACTTCGATTGCACACGAAGATGTACTGGTGAAAAGTGACATCCGGACATGGAACAACCAAAATAAACTACCAGTTTTTGTTACAGCTACCTGCGAGTTTAGCCGATTCGACCACAGCACATTTTCAGCCGGGGAAGAAATTCTATTTTCGCCCTATGGAGGAGGTGTTGCTTTGTTCTCAACAACACGGCTTGTTTATTCGGGAAGTAACTTCCGGTTGAGCAAAAGCTTTTATTCAAATGTATTTAAACAAGATTCGACAGGGCAAAACCTGCGAATGGGCGATATTATGCGACTGGCAAAAAACCAAACACAATACGACGGTGGCAACAAACGTAGTTTCGCTTTATTGGGAGATCCGGCCCTAAGGTTGGCTTTTCCGAAATACAAGGTACAAACAAAATCAATTAACGGCATTGAAAATTCCGATTCGATAAGAATTGGGGCAATGGATAAAGTTACCATTGAAGGCGAAGTAACCGACAACACCGGCAAGCTACTAACAAATTACAATGGCACAACGGCCATAACAATTTACGATAAATCGCTGGAAACCCAAACCCTTGCAAACGACGGAGGCAATGCCTTCAAATTTGACGTACAAAACAATATTATATACAAGGGAACCGTTTCGGTGAAAAATGGCGAATTTTCATTCTCATTTGTTGTGCCAAAAGACATTGCTTACAACATCGATAACGGAGAAATATATTATTACACTTACAACGACACAATTGATGGTCACGGGGCATGCGATAAAATCGTTATTGGTGGTTCGGGAGAAAACCCCGTTGTTGACAATACGCCTCCTCAAATTGATCTGTTTATGAACAATGAAGACTTTGAGCCATACGGTCAGGTTTCAACAAATGCCCTATTGATAGCAAAACTGTTTGATGAAAGCGGTATCAACACAGCAGGTACAGGAATAGGGCACGACATTACAGCAGTTATCGACGATGATTATTCATCACAAATTGTACTTAACAACTTTTATCAATCAGCGCTTGACACCTATCAGGAAGGCACCATCATATATCCGCTAAACAACCTGGAACCAGGCGAACACAAAATTACAGTTAAAGTATGGGACGTGCAAAACAACTCTGCTTCAACAGATATTTACTTCACCGTGGCCGATGATTTTACGGTAACCTCGGTAAAAAATGCACCCAACCCCGTTCGATTTCATACCGACTTCATTATAGAACATAATTTGCCGGGGAAATCCTTCGATGTTTTATTAGAAATATTCAGCCTTAACGGGCAAAAAATACACGAAAGCACTCAAACAGCCAGTTCGGCAGGCACTATTGAAAATACTATAGGTTGGGATATCTCCGACTCGGCACACAGTATCCCCGACCGTTCAATATTAATTTACCGGTTAACTTTGGCAAACCGTGACGGATTAAAAGCAACCGGCACAGGAAAAATGATTATAAAATATTAGCACAACAATAACCGATAATTAAATTCGTTATTTTATTTTTGAAACCTATTTTTAAAAACAGCATAAATCAAGATGATGAAGCGCATATTAACAACAACAGTTTTACTCCTACTAGCACTGACATTTATAAAAGCACAAAACGAATCGGGGGCAGGCCCGGTTAGCTCGGCAGCACCGTTTTTAACCATTACAACCGATTCCCGCTCAGGGGCACTTGGTAATACAGGAGCGGCTACCATCCCCGATATTGCATCACAAAGCAACAACCCTGCAAAATACGCTTTTACAAAAAGCACAAGCGGTATTGCAATATCGTATACACCCTGGCTGAAAAACATTGGTGTGAGCGATATGAATATTACCCACCTTTTTGGATACCATAAAATAGACGACCTGCAAACCCTCTCCTCTAGCTTGCGCTATTTCAACCTGGGGGAATTTGTTTTTTACACACCACAAGGAATGCCTGATGGGGGCAGTAATCCAAACGAGTTTGCTGTTGACCTGGGGTATGCCCTAAAACTAACCGAAAACTGGTCGGGATCTGTTGCCCTGCGATACATTATGTCAGATATTTACCAAAATATAGGCACATCACAATCAGGCATGAATAGTAATCTTAAAGCAGGCCACGCTTTTTCTTCCGACGTCTCATTTTATTATAACAATTCATTTTACAGGGCCCGAAAAGAATCAAACATTGCTTTTGGTTTAAACATATCTAATATAGGATCAAAAATTTCGTACGATGGTGGCGCCCGTAAGGATTTCATCCCTACCAACCTGAAAATTGGTGGTGCATACACAACCGAAATTGACCAGTATAACAAGGTATCGGTATCACTTGATTTCGACAAACTACTTGTTCCATCATACCTTGAACCGGATATGCCAAAGTATGATGAAACTGACCCCTATTTACAGAAAGTAGGACCAATCGAAGGAATTTTCCGTTCGTTTACTGATGCCCCACAAGGATTGAAAGAAGAACTTCATGAAGTTATCGCATCAGCCGGTGTTGAATACTGGTACAACGATCAATTCGCCCTTAGGGGAGGTTATTCTCACGAATCGGGCGGATCCGACACAAACGACTGGCGCTTTAAGGGTGGTCGTAAATATCTCACTTTCGGAGCCGGGTTAAAAATGAATGTTTTCGTCTTCGATTTCTCTTACATGGTTTCGGTAGGTAACGAAAACAACGCATTAAGCAACACGTTGAGGTTTACCCTGGGTTACGACTTAGACAATTTCAGGAGACAAGGCCAAAGAAGAAGATAAGCATGAACTTCAGGATAGGTCACGGATATGATGTACACGCACTCGCCAAAGGTGAATCGCTTTGGCTGGGCGGTATAAAAATAGAACATGAAAAAGGCACAATCGCCCATTCCGACGGCGATGTGCTTATTCATGCTATTTGTGATGCCTTACTGGGTGCTTTGGCATTGGGCGATATTGGAAAGCATTTCCCCGATACGGATAACAAATATAAGAACGCAGACAGTAAAACGCTTCTGAAAAAATGCAATGGTATAATTAATAAACACGGCTATCGTATTGTCAATATTGACTCAACCATATGTGCACAACGCCCCAAGCTCAGAATTCATATCGACAACATGAGAAAAGTATTGTCCGAAATACTGTCAATTAATATTGATCAGGTTTCAATAAAAGCAACCACTACAGAAAAACTGGGCTATGTTGGGCGTGAAGAAGGTATTTCGGCTTACGCTGTAATAATAGTTCAAAAAGATGATTAGGAAATAATTCCCATTTACTGATCATTTCTCACTTTCAAAACTGTTGAAATTGGATAGTGATCGGAATACTCAACTTTATGACGCTGGTAATTAAAGCCTTCAAAATAATCGGAGTAAAATATATAGTCAATTCGAAAAGGCGGAAGTTTTCCCCTGTATGTATTTGAAATCCCACTACCCGATTCTACAAAAGCATCGATCAGACCATCACCAACAACCCTGTATGTATACGAAAGTGGCGTATCATTAAAATCCCCGCATACAATAACGGGATATTTGCATTCATTAATGTGGCCGGCCAGTTCATTGGCTTGCCGGGCCCGTTTAATATAGGCCTCACGCATTTTTCCTCCTATGAGTTTCATTTCTTCAATTTTTTGGCCTTCAAATCCAAGGCTGTCAATTACAGAATACTCATCGGTTTTAATGCCAAACGACTGTAAGTGGCAATTATACACCCGGATGGTATCGGCATCAAGCAAAATATCAGTATACATTACCATGTTTCCACTATCTTCGAAACGTATCTCCCCCATATTTACAATAGGGTATTTAGTAAAAGTAACCGGCCCGTTCCACTTACTTTGATGAGCCAACTGACAATGGTTTATACCGGGAAACCTGTCTTTCAGTTTTATGGGATTAAGCTCACCGGTTCGCTGCAATTTCGTTTCCTGCAAACAAATAATATCAGCCCCATGGCTTGCTATAAAATCGATAACATTAAATTCGGGTTGATCATCTTCTAAGTAAGAATAAAAATGGTGAACATTAAAAGACAACAAATTTATACCATCATCATCTCCATAAAAAGGCTTTGACATTAACTGTATATATCTTTCATGATTATTCAAGCCAAGAAAAATGATAAACAATGACAGCAAAGCATACTTCCACCTTACAAACAACCAAAAAACTACAAAAAATATGTTAGCTGCCAACATATAAGGATAAACAAGCCCTAAAAACACAGGATACCATAATTGCTCAGGGCTCACTGCAGATACAAGGTATGCACCTGCAAGTAGCAGGGCGACAAAAATATTCAATAACAACAAGCTATATTTTATAATGTCTTTCAATAAAATACGTTTTAGTTACTAATTATTGCCAAATATACAAACACAACAAAATTAAATAGGCGTGTTCGGTATTTTTTGCGAAATTTGCAAAAAATATTTTTATGAGAAGAAAAAGCAGTCAAAATAAACCAGGCAGAAGGGGACGCGCAGATCAAAACAAACATCAACGATTTGAAAAGAATCACAATAGCAAGCAACAGAAATCTCACACAAACTCAAAATCAGCAAAAACAACTGCCCCCCCCAAGAAAAAGGGAATTTTGCCGGGAGAATCCATCCGACTGAACCGGTACCTGGCCAATTCAGGTGTATGTTCACGCCGTGAGGCCGACAAGTTTATTTCGTCAGGTTGCGTTACCGTAAATGGCAAAATTGCATCTGAACTGGGCACAAAAGTAACCTTATACGATGAAGTAAAATTTAATGGCGAAACCCTAAACCCGCAACGTAAAGTTTACCTTCTCCTTAATAAACCCAAAGGTTTTGTAACCACAACCGACGATCCACAGGAACGCAAAACCGTTATGGATTTGGTTAACAAAGCATGCACCGAACGCATCTACCCGGTTGGCCGACTTGATAAGGAGACTTCAGGCGTACTGTTTTTCACTAACGACGGCGATTTATCGAAAAAGCTCACCCACCCAAGTCACCAAAAGAAGAAAATTTACCATGTTTTTCTTGATAAACCCCTGGTCAAAAATCACCTGTTAGAAATTGCACATGGCATAGAACTGGAAGATGGATTTATTTCGGCCGACAGCATCAATTATTCAAACGAAGACGACAAACGGGAGGTTGGCATTGAAATACATTCGGGCCGTAACCGGATTGTACGACGCATTTTTTCCCATTTTGGATACGAGGTGAAAAAACTCGACCGTGTTTACTTTGCAGGTTTAACAAAAAAGAACCTTCCCCGTGGAAGATGGCGCTTTCTTACCCAAACAGAAGTAAATCAATTAAAAATGCAGTAAACATTCTGTAATTAATCTTAACCCAAAAAGACTCATTAATGGACAAAGATGCCTTCTTAAATATAATTACTGAAAACCAAGGGATTATACACAAAGTTTGTGGCATTTATTGCGATACCTCAGAAGATCGGGAGGATTTGTTTCAGGAAATTGTAGCCCAATTATGGCGGGCTTTTCCAACGTTCAGGTCTGAATCAAAAATTTCGACATGGATGTACCGGGTTTCGCTGAACACCGCGATAACCCATTTCAAGAAGGATAAAAGAAGACCCGACCAAGATGAATTGGACCATGGCAGAGTTCAGGTTCCTGATGTGGAATACGATACAACATACGAAGAAAACCTGAAACTACTGCATAAAGCTATTGAAGAACTAACAGGCATCGAGAAATCGATCATTTTGTTATATCTCGAAGAAAAAAAATATGAAGAGATAGCAGAAATTGTAGGGATTACACAAAATTACGTGCGGGTGAAAATGAACCGCATTAAAGCGAAACTGAAAAAATTGTTGGGGGATTAAAAATGGAACTGGATAAATTGAAAACGGCCTGGGATAAGGTTTCGTCTGAACAAAACGAACACAAATACACCGAAGCACAAGTTCAAAATGTGCTCAAAAAACGTACAAAAGATATTACCGGTAAAATTAAAAGAAACATTTTTATTGGCTTAGGTATTGTTTTGGCTTATGTTACAATAAGCATCATTGCCAGTTTATATACAAGTCCCTTGCTTGATAACTTCATCGGAAAAAACAATTCAGAATTGGTTGTTTTTTGGGGCTCAATAGTCGACACGATTATTTACCTTTTAATAATTGGATCGTTAATTGCATTTTGGACAAAATTCAACAAACTCCAAAATAATTATAACCGAAATGCAGGTCTCGAACAAAATATCTTACAACAGATCAACCTCATCAGGTGGTACCGGAAAATGTTTTACATGGTTTTGATCATTGTTCTGGTTGTGGTTGTTGCAGGCTTTACTACAGGTTTTGTGATGAGTTTTAACCAGGGGGTTGAACAATCAGGCTTAAATTTGGCCAATGCCGGTTTTTTAATGTGGGCCTTTATTGCACTGGCATTTATCATCAGCCTTTCCATTCTTCTGGGAATATACTACCTGCTTTTTAACCTGTTTTTTAAACGCTTATACGGCAGGCAACTGGTTCAGCTCACCGAAACACTGAATGAGCTACAGGAGCCGGAGGGTGAATAGAGGTTGAGGTTGAGGCTGAGGTTGAGGTTGAGTCAGCTATTCAACTGTTTCCTATTGCCTTCTATTGCCTCCAACTGCCTCCAATTGCTTTCTATTGCTTTCTATTGCCTCCAATTGCTTCCTATTGCCTTCAACTGCTTCCTATTGCCTTCAACTGCTTTTATAGCCTGAATTCTACAGA
>JAGYOI010000061.1 GCA_018399395.1 Prolixibacteraceae bacterium | reverse complement strand
GCCGATAAACTCATTGAGATGGGAACCAACGAAATTTGCGTGAAAGATATGGCCGGTATTGGCCGTCCGGTTTCGCTCGGTAAAATTGTAAAATACATTAAAGAAAAACATCCCAATACACTTATTCAGTATCACGGACAAACAGGTCCCGGTTTTACACCGGCTTCAATTCTTGAAGTTGCCAATGCCGGATGCGAAATTATCGATGTTGGTATGGAACCATTATCATGGGGAACAGGCCATGCCGATATCCTGATGGTAAAAGAAATGTTAAAGGATGCCGGGTTTAGTGTGCCTGATGTTGATATGAAAGCATATATGAATGCCCGTGCACTTACACAAGAATTTATTGACGATTTTCTCGGATATTACATACCACAACGTAACCGTCAGTTAAACTCATTGCTTATTGCACCTGGATTGCCTGGTGGTATGATGGGGTCGCTGATGAACGACCTGAAAGATAATCAGGAAAGCCTGAACAAGTGGTTCAGAAAGCGTAACAAGCCCGAAATCACACAGGACGAACTGATGGTCAAGTTATTCGACGAAGTTGCTTATGTTTGGCCAAAAGTAGGTTACCCACCGTTGGTAACGCCATTTTCACAGTATGTAAAAAACCTTGCATTGTTTAATGTAACTCAAAAAGAAAAAGGTAAAGAACGCTGGAGTATGATTGCCGATAACATTTGGGACATGATTTTGGGCAAATCAGGTAAATTACCTGGTGAAGTTGCTCCTGAAATTAAAAAACTTGCTGAAGAACAAGGGCGCGAATTCTTTACGGGTAACCCACAAGATGAATATCCTGACAAACTCGACGAGTTCCGTAAAGAAATGAAAGATAATAACTGGGACTTTGGACAGGACGATGAAGAACTTTTCGAACTGGCAATGCACCCTGAGCAATATCGTGCATACAAATCGGGCGAAGCTAAAAAAGCTTTTGAAGAGGATTTAGCCAAGAAAAAGGTTGAAGGTGGAGGCTTGCTCGAAGGTACCAAGCCAAAAGCTGAAGCTGGGGGTGCTCAATCACCCGCATTTACAGGTCAGCCTTCGTCAATGAACATTAATGTAAACGGCGAAAACTTTAAAGTAAAGGTATCTTATGGTGATGACGACAGCCAACAAACTGCCGATTCGGCACCGAAACAGGAAGATAAGCCTGCTGCACCTGCACCTTCCGATGCACTGGAGATTACAGCTCCGCTCGAAGGCAAATTTTATCTTACAAAAAATACGTCTGAAACGCCTGTTAAAGTTGGCGATCAGATTAACGAAGGTGATTTAATCGGATATATCGAGGCCATGAAAACCTTCAACGCTATTAAAGCCGATAAAGCTGGTAAAGTTGTTGAAATTAAGAATGCCGGTGAAGATGTTGAAGAAGATGATGTATTGGTATTATTAGGATAATATTGAAAAACCGTTTATGGAAATATTAAGGAAACTATATGAAATGACTGCCTTTGGCAATCTGCTTGACAACCCGGCACCACTTTTAATGCTGGCAGTTGGAGCTGTATTGCTTTATCTGGGCATCAAAAAACAATACGAGCCTTTGCTGCTTATCCCAATCGGGTTTGGCGTTATACTTGCCAACCTTCCGGGAGCCGGCATGGGTATTGTCCCGGGCGATTTTATCGAACTGGGCGAACATAGGTATATGAACCTTTTCGAGATCGCTCACGAATATGGTATCATGAACTTTTTGTACTATACTCTTATTAAAACCGGGATATTGCCACCAATTATTTTCATGGGCGTTGGTGCCTTGACCGATTTTGGCCCCATGCTTCGTAACCTGAGGCTAAGTTTGTTCGGTGCTGCTGCACAGTTAGGGATTTTTACAATCCTATTGATAGCAATTGCGGTTGGTTTTGCACCAAGCGAAGCCGGGTCGCTTGCCATTATTGGTGGTGCCGATGGCCCGACAGCTATTTATACAACCATTATTCTTGCTCCACATTTGCTTGGTCCTATTGCTATTGCAGCTTATTCATACATGGCATTGGTGCCGGTTATTATTCCTTTTGTTGTAAAGTTGACCTGCAGCTCTAAAGAGTTGAAAATAAACATGAAAGAGCAGGATAAATTGTATCCTTCGAAGAACGAGATCAAGAATATAAAGGCGGTAAAAATTGCATTTCCAATTATACTGGGAATTGTAATTGCTTTTTTTGTTCCTACATCAGTTCCGTTGTTGGGAATGCTGCTGTTTGGAAATCTTGTGAAAGAAGTTGGTGCCAGTACATTGCGTTTGAGCGATGCCGCGAGCGGTCCTATTATGAACGCTGCAACTATATTCCTGGGACTTACAGTAGGGGCAACAATGACCAGCGATGTATTCCTCGACCTAAAAACAATCGGGATCATCGTAGGTGGTTTCTTTGCTTTTGCGATCTCTGTATTTGGGGGTATATTCCTTGTGAAAGGTTACAATTTGTTTGCTACCAAAAAGATCAACCCGCTTATTGGGGCAACCGGATTAAGTGCTGTGCCCATGGCATCGAGGGTTGCTAACGAAATAGCCCTTAAATACGATACAAAAAACCATGTATTGCAATATTGCATGGCCAGTAACATCTCAGGTGTAATTGGTTCAGCTGTTGCTGCAGGTGTTTTGATTTCGTTTTTAGGATAAAATGTTTGTTTATGATTACGTTGAAGGCCTCACCTTTTTCCGGGTGGGGCCTTTTTATTACTATTGTGTGATGTAGAAAGCTTTTTTACATGTATAGGCTTCCTTTTCCAGATGTGTCATCTCGAGGTAGAGAATATAACTGCCATCTTGTAGGAGCAGTCCGTTATTGTTTTCCAGATTATAAATAATCTCATTATGGGTTCCGGCCAATTCATTGTTTAAAACCCTTTTCTTTTCTATCCCGTTTACATCAAAAACAAAAAGGTTTATCAAATATCCAGAAGCATTGCCGGTTATATTAACAACAAGCTCATCGTTGTAATTGTCGCCATTGGGTGAAACGATGTCCGACTTAAGTTCAACTTTTATATCGTTTAGTTTTGGCCCATCAATATATTGTGAGTTTTTATATCCGGGTGTTGCAAAGCCGGCCAGCGATGAAGCCGATTGCCAGTTGCTTGTGGCATTCGAAGGCTCCATTATCGATATTCTTTCAAGTGAAACACCTTCGTTATCGTACAGCCAATCACTATGCATCGATTCGTGATAATATACTTCATCAACTACTTCGAGCGAATCATTCAGTAAAACAACACGGCCTTCGGTATTGTACATGGGCGGGAGCTTACCAATTTTTAGTATTGACTGGTTATCGGGGATGTTATATTGTTCAAAAAGGTGGAGTGGATTGGTTGTTACCACGTAATAACATTTGGGCTGTAACAGGGTTTCTTGCGATGCGATACGTGCAACAGATTTTAATGTTAATGAGTCATCACGTGTCGCCAGATACAATAATGATAAATCGACCGGTAGTCTCGAGTTGTTATAGAATTCAATAAAATCATCGCCGTCAGGCACAGGGTTAAACAATAGTTCGTTAATGAGCAAATCATTTGATCCCGGGGTGTTGATTAAGATGGAAATTTCAAACATGTTAGCCATGTTTCCACATTCGTCGCTAATATTCGAAATATTAAGTGAATATCTGTTCTTGTTCGTAAATGCTGGTGAAACTTCTATTGTGAGTGTCGCTTTTTCAATTTCTATACTCGTTATTTGTAATTGATCACAATTAATATTGATTGATGAAGTGTTTGATGTATCGATAGGTTCACTGAACAGCACCTCCATTTCATTCAAAGATTTTATATTTTTTGTAAGAATGTATGGTGGTTCAGAGTCGATGTTTTCTTTCGATATAGAATTTCTATGGCCTGGTGTGCCGCCGGTTTCATTTTCTGATGAAGACCAATTATAGGCTTGTGCGCAAAACCTGTTTGCATCAATCCTTTCCAAACTGTATCCGCCTTTTTTCTTTTCAGGTGAATGGTGCCATGATGGATCGTAACTTATTTCATCAATTAATCTCTGTTCATTTGAATGTAATGAAATCTTTGCACCCGAATTTAATAATGCAGGAAAGCCTTCGAGTCCATAGCACTTACCGTAATTCCTAAAACTTTCTGTATTGTCGTTTTTGCAAATAATCAGATATTCACCCGGTGCAAGTATGAGTGAATCGGTTATCGTGCGGGTGGTATTCCTAACGGTTATCGTCCAGTTTAATAGCGATATGTTTTGGTCAGAACGATTGAAAACTTCAATATACTCTTCTTCCGGCAATTGTACTACAGGTGTTGGGTCTGCCATCACTTCGTTAATCACAATATCGCCATGCCGGGCAGGTACAAAATTATTGAAACATATTGTGTCTTTGCCCGATTTGAGGCCATCTGTATCTGTAATATTTTGGGCTATAGTTAGCAGGGTTATTTCCCGGGGCGCATTTTCAGCATATAGGTGAATGGTGTTTGACGTGAAAATCTTTATTCTGTCAATGGAGTATGTTTCACCGTTTGATGCTTTAATTTTGAAATTATTGGTTGTTAACCCGGTTGTGTCGATTGGTTCAGAAAAAACAATTTCGAATTGTCCGGCATCAATTGTTTTAGCTGAAAGCATTTTCGGAGGTGCGTTTTTCGATAGAATCAACAAATCATCGAACCAAAGTAAGCCGGAGCGGGTTTTGGTGTGATTGAATATAAGTTGCAGTTTTGATAGTTCTGAAAAGTCATGAAAGTTAAAAGTTGAGTTTGCCGATTGGTCCGAGTCTTGATCAGTTGCAGATAAAAACCATTTTCCGCCGGGTTTTCTTGTTATGGTTATTTGTGCGGTTTGTGAATGGTTCCAGTCGAAATTTGTTTCAGCCAGCAATGTCGCAGGTTGTTTGTTCTCGATAGTCCAAGCCGAAAATAAATCGGTGGAACCTTTGGCGTTCACGCCAATCGCGAGTGCTGTTTCACCACTGTTTTGCGGGGTCAGTATTGAATAGAATGAGTTGGAACCTGATGGGTCCCAGTCGCCGTTTTTCAGCATAAATGAAACGATTATTTCATCATTGTTTTTTCCAATTGAGTTTTCGGGGAGATAATTCAACGAGTCTGTTCCGCCGTTTTCATTTGGCTTGTGTTTAATTGAATATTTGCCAGATAGGGGGTCGCTGGAACTGATTTCCCAATTATTGAAAAAAGAAAAACCTGTGGGGATTGTGTTGTTTTCGAAATTTATGTTTGTTGAAATATTGGCAGGAGAATAAACGGTTACGGTGTTGTGTGCTGTATCCATTTCGTACCCCGGGGCGCGTATGGTTATGTTTAAACTGCCAGTTTTCCCGGTTTTGATGTGCCACATGTAGTTGCCTGTTGAGTCGGGATAGGCCGAATATTGCTTGTTATTGAAGCTTAACACCATCGGGGTGTTTAATTCTACAATGGGCTCGTCGTTGCCATTCAAAATTATTGCCCCGATTGAGAACAATGAATCAGCAAAAGTGTAAACAGGAAACCTGGTGATTTGAATACGCTCAGGTTCCAGCATCTTTTTGTCAACAGCTTCAACTTTTATATCGTCAATAATAACCTTATCGTTGGCATACGATGAATTCATTTTAATAACAACCCGAAGCTTATTTCCATTGATGCTTTTTTGTTCGAGTATTTTCTCGCCCCAGTTTCCACTTACCGAAAAACAAGGTGAGAAAGGATATAAAGTATCGTCGAGTTCATAAAATGCTTTAACGTATTTTTTGCTTTCAACGCTACTACTACCGGTCTCCGAAGCAGTAAAAGCAATATTTATAAGATCGTAACTTTTAATTTCTATTGTTTGAGATTTCCAAGTAATTTCCCCGTCCGAGTCGAGTACTTCAAAACGGCCACCCGATGTGCTTACGGTTTTTGCATAGTCATTTTCATTATCGAATGAGCAGGATGAAGTGTCGGCAGACCATTTAATATTGGTAAAGTCAGAATAGATATTCCCGGAGCTGTCGGCCCATATTCCTTTGTTTGGAATGTTGAAAACTTCGTGCCAGATCATTTGTCCATTAAGTGATTTACTTAAGATTAACGTTAAAAACAGCGTGTAAATTAGAATTCTTAGGGGCATATTGGTGGATTTTGAAGGGATTATTTAATTTTGTTCTTCTAAATTATTAATATTCATAAGAGTTTAACAATTTACTAAAATTATCAAAATTATGAAAGTCGCTATTGTTGGCGCCAGTGGTGCCGTTGGACAAGAATTTTTAAAAGTACTTAATGAACGTAATTTTCCGCTCGATGAGTTGGTGTTGTTTGGTTCATCCCGAAGTGCCGGTAAAGAATATGAATTCAAGGGAAAGAAGCTTGTTGTTAAAGAGCTCAAACATGGCGACGATTTTAAAGATATCGACATTGCTTTGACCTCGGCCGGAGCTGGTATTTCTAAAGAATTTGAGAAAACAATTACAAAGCATGGTGCTGTAATGATTGATAATTCAAGTGCATTTCGTTACGATGATGACGTGCCATTGGTAGTACCCGAGGTAAATGCAGAAGATGCTAAAGTAAGGCCTCGTAATGTAATTGCCAATCCAAACTGTTCAACTATTCAGATGGTAGTTGCCCTTAAACCGATTGAAGATTTATCGAAGATAACCCGTGTTCATTGTGCTACCTATCAGGCTGCAAGTGGTGCCGGCGCACAAGGAATGGATGAGCTTGATAATCAGATTAAACAAGTTGCAAATGGCGAAGAAACAAAACCCAATAAGTTTCAGTACCAACTGGCAATGAATGTTATCCCTCATATTGATGTATTCTTAGATAACGATTACACCAAGGAGGAAATGAAAATGAACTGGGAAACCAAAAAAATTATGCATACCGATACCGAAGTGTCGGCAACTTGTGTGCGTATTCCGGTTGCACGTGCCCACTCTGAAGCCATATGGGTTGAGACAGAAAAAGAGCTTTCTGTAGAAGAGGTAGTAAAAGCGATGGAGAATTTTAAAGGCTTAACTGTCCTGGATAAGCCTTCTGAGAACAAATACCCTATGCCGCTTTTCGTGTCGGGCGAAGATGATGTATATGTTGGACGTATCAGAAAAGATGTTGCATCAAACGGAATTACATTCTGGTGTGTGGGCGACCAAATTAAAAAAGGTGCAGCCTTAAATGCCGTTCAAATTGCCGAATGGTTGATTGAAAATAAAGAGGTGTAAGTGATAAAATAATAATTTAATTTATTATGAAACTTCAAATAGTTATTGGAAAAAATATGAATATGATGAAAATAATAATAAAACTTATTATAAAGATTCCCATGGATATTGGAAAAAATATGAATATAA
>JAGYOI010000060.1 GCA_018399395.1 Prolixibacteraceae bacterium | reverse complement strand
CAGAAGCAATTAAAGATGTTATTGCGTCAGAAGAAATTGATTTGGTAGTTGAGACCATTGGCGGAACCAGCGATTTTGTACACCAGCTTTGTCTGGATGTAGTGAATTCAGGCAAACACCTGGTTACGGCCAATAAAGCCATGCTTGCCGAACGGGGGACTGATATTTTCAATGCGGCAAAAGAAAATAAAGTGAAAATTGGTTTTGAAGCTGCTGTATGTGGTGCTATTCCCATTATTAAAACGATTAAAGAAACATTTACCGGCGATAAAATTCTTTCAATGTCCGGTATTATGAATGGTACGAGCAATTATATACTTAGCCGTATGCAAAACGAAGGACTTGGCTTTAAAGCTGCACTGAAACTGGCCCAGGAAAGTGGCTATGCCGAGGCTGATCCTGCATTGGATATTAACGGGGGCGATGCAGGCCATAAGATTATCCTGCTAATGAAGCTGGCTTATGGTATTGATGTTTCAATGGATGATTTATCCATTATCGGTATTGAAAACATTAAAAAGGAAGATATTGACTTTGCAAACGAGATTGATGCCAAAATCAAACTGATTTGTTACGCCAAAAAAATCAATGGCGATATTTTTGCAACCGTCCGCCCCATGATGGTGAAAAACAGTAATTTCCTTTCTGGTGTTAACGGTGCAACCAACGCTGTACGTGTTAATACAAAATACTCGGGCAAACATATATTAGTAGGCGAGGGGGCCGGTTCTACCGAAACAGCCATGTCAATTGTTTCCGATATTGTTTTTATAGCCCGTTATGGCGATAAAATGCGGAATACCAATAACCGCCAGGAACTGAAATTTGCCGACGCGCGCCAGTTCGTTTTTCCATACCTCATAACATTCCACACAGCCGATATGCCGGGCACAACCGGGTTTATTACTACAGCCATTGGTGTTCAGGATATTAACATCGACACGGTGAGCCACAACAGGCACAATGGTGAAAAGGCAACTTTTTCGGTAGCTACGATTCCTTGTTCGCTCGAACAAATTGAAAATGCCGTTGAGAAAATTAAAAATGAACGTCCGGGAATGCTTTTAAGCGAACCGAAAATCATGCCTATTTTATACTAAATTGAAGTAATATCTCAGACCTGCATCAACATTTGTGCAGGTTTTTTGTTGGTATGAGCATGTAATTGTTATAAAGTGAAGCTAAAGAACGGAGGGATAATAAAATCGTATTATACACTGATGCTTTCGGTGTTATTGTTGTATCCTGCACTTTTTTCATTTCTACATGTTTTAACCCACCATCTCGATAGTCATCATCATGTTAATAATAACGAGCATTGTTGTGAAGTAAGTTACCCGGCTCCCGGGGGTGAAGAAAATATTTCATTTGCTGTTTCCGCTGAGCATTGTCCAATCGCTGACTTTGAATTTCCGGCTGCAATAAAAAATTTGAATATCATTAATGGGGGTATTGATCTTTACCGGACAATACTTTTCTTTCGGATTGAAAACCGTTTGTCTTATCCTGACATTTGTGGCGACAATGCTCCACGTGCACCTCCGGTTTGCATTTCTTAAAAAAAGTTGGTTTAGTTGTCTGATAATTCTAAACCAACAATTTGTGAGTTTTTTGGCTTTCAGCATGATTGCAGGGAGTGATGTTGACGTAAGGTCTCATTAATCTTCGTAGTGCGTTCTGATTGCTATAATTTTAATTTTCCAAAATAAGAAAATGCGTAAAACGATATTGTCGCTGATATTGATATTCAGCATGGTATGCTATGCCTTTGCCCTCCGTTCGGTTGAAGGTTATGTGTACGATAAAAACACAAATAAACCGCTTACGGGGGCTACCCTTTATATTCACGAGCTCGAACGTGGAATTGTAAGTGATGAAAACGGGGTTTTTGTTTTTCATGATCTTCCTGATAAATCATACAGGGCCGAAATTTCGTTCCTTGGTTACGAAACGCGTATCGTACGTATCGACGCCAAAAGTGAATTGTCGGTTGGACTGGAGCCTTCTTTGATTGAAGCGCCCGAGGTTGTGGTAACAGCATCCAACTTTGCGTCGCAGCATGAGAATGCCGTGAAAATTGAAGCGGTAAACCTCGAAAATATTGAGTCGTCGGGTGTTTCCTCGTTCGCCGAGTCGCTTACTGCTATCCCGGGAGTTGATGTAATTAGTAAGGGCAATGGTATTGGCAAGCCGGTGATCCGGGGCTTGTCAAATTCAAATATACTGTTCCTGAACAATGGTGTAAAAATGGAGAATTATCAATTCTCTGAGGATCATCCTTATGTAATTGATGAAACGGGCATTGACCGTGTAGAGGTTATCAAAGGGCCGGCTTCATTATTATATGGTTCCGATGCCATTGGCGGCCTAATAAACCTGTTACCTGAACACCCTGCACCGGTAGGCGATGTTGATGGTGATGTGTCGGTAGTTGGTCATACGGTTAGTGATGGTGGTCAGCTAAATGCGGGCGTGAAGCAAAGCACTAACAATTTATCCTGGGGAATTAGGGGGAGTATGAAAAGCCATCGTGATTATATGGATGGAAGCGGCAGGTTGGTGCCGAATTCAAGGTTCAGCCAACAATCAGCCAAAGCCTTTCTGGGACACAATAACCATCTTGGTTTTTTTAAGTTGAGCTACGATTATAGTCATTTAATGCCGGGGATGACAAACGCAGCATCGGCTCCACTGGTTAATAAAAACGGATATGTACCGGACGTTTGGTATCAGGATTTAACAAATCATACGGTATTATCGAAAAACACCTTCTATTTGAATGATTATAAGGTTAACGCTAATTTGTCGTGGAGTAAAAACCACCGGATTGTAAATGCTACCGGATTGAAGTCGGTTGATATGGCTTTAAGTAGTTGGGGGCTCGACCTGAAAACCTGGCTGCCTTCGTCTGATGTGAATGATATTATTCTGGGCATGCAGGCCAACATGAATGATAACAACAACTATGATGGTAAAGTGAAAGTTCTTCCCGACTATAGCAGGCGATCATTAGCGGTAATGGGGCTTTATCAGCACCGTTTTTTTGAGCGTTTGAGTTTGCAGGCCGGTGCACGTTACGACTATAGCTACTTGTATATTCCGGAGCAGGAAAAAGCTGTTCATAGTCATGATGAGCATGATGAAGAACCGGATGAGCATGAAGAAGAACATGCAGAAGAAATTTTGGCGCAGGATTATACTTTTTATAATGGGAGCTTTTCGTTGGGGGCTACCTGGGAAATTAACCACCATTTGTTGTTTCGCGCTAATATTGCCACTGCTTTTCGCCCTCCCAATGTTGCCGAGCTCACCCAAGATGGTGTTCATGGCTCCCGGTACGAGATGGGCGATGCTGATCTGACTTCACAGCGAAATTACGAGGCTGATGTAAGCGGTCATTATCACTCGAAGTCGCTTTCGGTTGATATTGCCGGGTTTTACAACCGCGTTTACAATTATATCTATTTGTCGCCAACTGGTATTTACAAAGAAGAGTTGCCGGTTTACCTGTATTCACAGCATAATGCCAGCTTATTTGGGGGCGAGGCTACATTGAAATATCAGCCACTTAAATGGCTTGAACTAAACAGCCAGGTGTCACTGGTTCGTGGCTTACTTTCTGATGGGCAATACTTGCCATTTATTCCGCACGATAAAATAAACGGGGGTATTAAGATCATGCGCAGGCAATTGGGGGTTTTTTCCCGTTTATACTTATCTGTAAATTTTGTCCATGCATTAGAACAACGGAGGCCATCGCAATTTGAAACCGTAACACCGGATTGGTTTCTGCTTCATGCATCAGCCGGAACAACTTTTAAATTTGCAGCTAACAAAATGAATTTATCGCTAAATGTCCGGAATTTGCTTGATAAGAAGTATATCGACCATCTTTCGACACTCAAAGGTGTTGGTTATTATAATCCGGGTCGTAATATTGCATTACGCTTAAAATGGATATTTTAAAATGGCTGATGGTGTTGGTTTGATTTTTTTTTAAGGCGACATAAGCAGTTGGGGGTGTTTATCGTTTTAAAAAAGGAGTCATTTATGACAACCTTTTGTGTTTTGGTTTGTCTATATTTTATCTTTACATTTTTAAACAAGCTAAAAATTGCGATATATACTTCCCATACTGTTTTTATTTTTAGGATCGACCTTGTATGCACAGGAAAGAGTGACAATGTCGGGCCGTATTACCAATGCTGAAACCGGCGAGGATTTAATTGGGGCAACCATCTATTTAGAAGAGCTTAAGCGGGGTGCTGCCAGTAATACCTATGGCTTTTATTCAGTGAGTATGCTGCCCGGTGAATATACCGTTACGTTTTCTTATTTAGGTTTTGCAACGGAGCAGGTCGTGATTAATGTCAAAAGTGAAAAAAAATATAATGTTGCTTTAAAACCTGCCAGCAAGGAAATTCAGGAAGTGGTTGTTCGTACCGAGGCTTTGAATCAAAATATTACAAGTGCCGAGATGGGTACCGTGAAGCTCGATCCTAAAGTTGTAAAGGCTATTCCGGTAATTTTTGGTGAACAGGATATTTTGAAAACCATCCAGTTGATGCCGGGTGTTAATTCTGCCGGCGAAGGTAGTTCGGGATTCTTTGTGCGTGGAGGCCAGGCCGATCAGAATCTTGTTTTGCTTGACAATGCGCCTGTGTTTAACCCTTCGCATTTGCTGGGCTTTTTTTCGGTGTTTAATTCCGACGCCATTAGTAATGTGAAACTTTACAAGGGAGGAGTGCCGGCACAATATGGGGGGCGTACTTCATCGGTGCTTGATGTGAATATGCGCGAAGGCAACTCGGAGCGGTTTGCTGCCAGTGGGGGAATTGGACTTATATCGAGCAGGCTTACACTGGAGGGGCCTTTAGGTGAAAACGGAAGTTCGTTTCTCGTGTCAGGGCGTCGTACCTATGCCGATTTGTTTCTTAAGCTGTCAAATGATGAGGCATTGAATAGCAGCAAGCTATATTTTTACGACCTGAACCTGAAGACACATATTGAGCTGGGCGAACGCGACCGGCTGTATATTTCAGGGTATTTAGGCCGCGATGCACTAAAGACTAACATGTTTGGATTTGATTGGGGCAATAAAGTGGCAACATTGCGATATGCCCACGTTTTTTCGTCAAAACTTTTTAGCAGCACTTCGTTAATATTTAACGATTACGATTATAAAACAAAAGCTGATTTTGATTTTGCATTCGATTTAAAAGCTGGCTTGGTTGGAAATACCTTAAAGCAGAAATTTACATACTACGCGAATTCCAATCATACTTTTCATTTTGGTTTTGAAGCGAACGATTACAAATTTAAACCCGGCAACCTCGAAACGGTATCGTTGCAAAACGAAGCGCAAGTAATTGATGTGCCTGAGAAGCACGGAACCGAAATGGCTGCTTTTTTTTCGCATGAACTTAATATTGGTGAACATTTTTCGTTGCATTATGGGGTGCGGCCTTCATATTTTTACCGATATGGCGAGGGGCTCGAGTATGAATTTGATCGTGAGGGTAATGTGCTTGATTCGGTATATCATCAAAGTGGTGAGCTTTACAGTAGATATTTTGATTTTGAGCCGAGGTTAAGTGCCACTTATATTTTTAACGAAAAAAGCAGTGTGAAAATGGGGTATAACCGGATGACACAAAATATACACCTGTTACAAAATTCATCAGCCGGGACGCCTGTCGATTTTTGGACGCCAAGCAGCTTGAATATTAAGCCACAGGTGGCCGACCAGGTTAGTGTGGGTTTCTTTCGTAATCTTAAGGACAATGCTTATGAAATGTCGGTTGAAACCTATTTCAAAAATATGCAGAACCAAATTGATTATAAAACAGGTGCCGATTTATTACTTAATGAAATGGCTGAGGCTGAACTTTTATATGGCAAAGGACGTGCTTACGGGATAGAGTTTTTATTTGAGAAAGCAACTGGTGATTTTACAGGGTGGGTTTCTTACACATTGTCACGTTCTGAAAAGCAAATTGAAGGAATTAATAATAACCAGTGGTACCCTGCCCGGCAGGACCGTTTGCACGATGTGTCAATTGTTGCTATTTACAAGCTTTCGCCATTATGGACACTGTCGGGGAGTTGGGTTTACAATACCGGCACAGCAGTTACTTTGCCGGCCGGAAAATATTTTATCGACGGCACAATAGCAAATCTTTATACCGGGCGAAACGGTTATCGCATGCCCGATTATCACCGCCTTGACCTTGGGGCAATCTGGTTGCTTTCAAAATCGGAACGTACCCGCTCCGAGCTGAATTTCTCGGTGTATAATGCTTATGCCCGTAAAAATCCGTACAGCTATATTTTTGGTCAGGATGACGATAACCCTGCCCAAACTAAAACAACAATGATTTATTTGTTTTCGGCGATTCCGTCGGTGAGTTGGAGCTTTAAATTTTAACGATCATGACTTGGATAAAAATACTTATAGGGTTTGGTGTTTCTCTTATACTTTTTTCGTGTGAGGAAGAGGTTGTGCTCGACCTGCAAGAGACTGATCACCTTTTAGTTGTTGAAGCAATATTGAGCAACGAATATCATGCATTAAAAGTTTCACTTTCGTATAGTCAGGACTTCTACAGTGAGCCGGAATATACACGTACAGGCGATGCAACTGTAATGATTTCCGACGAAGCTGGAAACGCTGAACAATTAAAAATTAATGAAAACGGGGTTTTTCTTTCTGACTCGTGGGGTGTTGTGCCGGGTGAAAAATACAGGCTTGATATCAATGTCGATGAAGTTGATATTTCGGTTAAAACCATAATGCCAGATAAGGTTGAAATAAAAAATGTACAATTTGTACCAAGCCCTTTTTGGGGTGCCGATAGTTTGAATGCGTTTGTTGAAGTTGAAGATCCGGTAAATGTTGATAATTATTTCCGTTTATTTGTTCGTGAATTGGGCGCACCAAAGCTGGTTGAATACTACCTTGTTGATGATTCTTTTGGTAAGAATGATGTTATTTCGATGCCTGTGTATTACCGTAATTTCGCAGTTGGTGATACGGTAATTGTGGAATTGAGGCATCTTACTAAAGATACTTATGATTTCTACTCTACATTAAGTGATAATGCAAATGGTTCATTCAACTCCATTGCCCCCGGCAACCCGGTTTCAAATATGCCTCCCGGTGTGATGGGGCATTTGGTATCGTATTATGTCGATTATGACACGCTTGTTGTACCAGATGTTGCAGGTGAACTGGAATAAGCTTTCGGGTATGGACTTTATGATGACTGGTAGCATGATCTATGATGCATTTAGTTCATCGATATACTTAAGCGAGTGATAGCAATGGTCGGCCAATACACCCAGTTCAGTAAACAAATTTCT
>JAGYOI010000006.1 GCA_018399395.1 Prolixibacteraceae bacterium | reverse complement strand
TAGCCGCTCCACTTCTGCTACAAGTTTATCGCTCATGTCAACCCGCTGGTCAATATCAGTATCAATAGTAGCCAGATGAGTGATATTTCCTTCATCGTTTAAAATGGGCATCAAGGCTGTTTGTGTCCATATCCGTTGCCCTTGCTTTGTAACATTAGGGGCTTCGTAACGATAAGGTTTGCAGGTTTCAAAAACCGAATCGAGTCGCGATTGCACATCGGGGCTAAACGAGGTTTGCCTGTAATTATGCCCCAGCTCCGTAATAAACTCGTTAAACGTGTAACCATACATTCTCGAAAAACCCTCGTTTATTAACTGAATATCACCATCGCTGTTCATTATCATTATGGCATTCGGGCTTTGCTCAACCAACCTGGACAGCAAATTCGATTTTTTAAGCTCCTCATCAAGAATTACACATTGTGCATCTTTATCATAAAAGCTCCTTCTCCACTTTTCCTTTTCATTTTGAGCAGTTTGAAGTTTAAAACGATATTTCTTTAAAAGAAAAACAACGTAAATAATTATAACAATTAACGCAAATAATAATAACATCATGGCTTGGTATATTTTCAGGTTAACTCGTGTGATGTGGTAAACATAAATATTTTACCAACCCCATATCTTTTTGATGTCTTTTATTGTTTTTTGATGTCTTTTATTTAATATTTAGCTAATACTGGGCTATTTTTGGTGTTTTTAGTCGATCTATAATAACTATATTCTATTTTAAATTCGTCCGTAATTTAATTTGCAATTGCAGCAATATTGCTTTACCTTTACAGCAAACATGAAACTATGATTCAGGAAGAAACAAAAAGAACATCTAACATTAAAGCATTTAACCCAAAGAAAAGCATCAAGCGTGCATGGAGCACTAGGGCGGCGAGCCCTAAATGGGTTATCACTACTTCTGGTGGTGAGGTTACATGGGGAAACAGAGCCGAAAGGGTGGCAATTATCCGTAAAGGGTTGCCATACGAATCAATTGAAGTCATTGGGAAAAAAGCCAATATGCCTGTCAGGCAATTGTTACAATATTTAGATGTTCCGCAAACTACATACAACAAGAAAAAAAGAGAAAAAGCACTTCTAAGTGGCCGTGATAGTGAAATTGTATTATTGTTATCAGAAATACTTGATTTTGGAATTGAAGTGTTTAACAATGAACAAGAAAAATTTCAGCGATGGCTAAAAAAACCAAACCTGACATTAGGAAATGTTACCCCAAAAAGTTTATTTGATTCTGTAACAGGAATTCAGGAAGTGCGCAATGCCTTGAACAGGTTGGAATACGGAAATATGGCATAATGAAGGTTTTCAGAGTTGAAAGAGAAAAATACCTTGAAACAACCTTACAAGGAAATGGGGCAGCTTTAACCGAGGGGTACCGGTGGAACAGCTTAAACACTTACCTTGTTTACACTGCAGAATCAAGGGCATTAGCAACATTAGAGGTATCTGTTCATTTAGATTTAAATGAAGATTTACCTTTAGACAGATATTATATCGAAATTAATATTCCCGACGATATTACTATTCTTGAATTAAATATTGAAGATTTACCAGACCGTTGGGACTCAAAACCCCCAATTTTGGAAACTCAATATATTGGCGATGATTTCGTGAAAGATAAAAGTGCGGCGGTATTGAAAGTGCCAAGTAGTATTGTGAAACAAGAATTTAACTACCTGATAAACCCTAACCATCCAGACTCAGATAAAATATCGGTTATAGCTGTAACCCCCTTCAGTTTTGACAACAGGTTTAAACAAACATAATAGCTGAAGTGTATAAATTTACAGATATTAGAACCATTTTTCACCCTCCCCGTGTAATTTTGCCCGGTTTTTCATACCTATAATTTGTTTTTAACCAATTACATAATACACGATGAGAAATTTTACGTTGAAACCAAAAATGGTTGTTTTAACTGTTTTTGTTATGTTTGCGGCTATGAATACATATAGCCAAAAAGAAAGGGCAGCTATTGCCGATAAATACAAATGGGACCTGACCGACATTTACAAAACCGAAGAAGCATGGCAGGCCGACAAAGAACGCATTGCTAAAAAAATGCAGGAAATAACCCGCTTTAAAGGCACAATAACCCAAAGCGCACAAAACCTGCTCGAATGCCTTGAGTTTAACAGCAACTTATCGAAAGAGGCCACTAAACTCTACATTTACGCCAGTATGAACTCCGACCTCGACACCCGCGTAATGAAATACAACGGGATGCAACAAGAGTTACAGCAGATGTTTTCAGACTTTGGCGCCAATGCTGCTTTTATCGAACCCGAAATACTTGCAACCAAATGGGAAACCATTGAAGGGTTTATCAAAGAAGAACCAAAGCTGGAGGTTTACCGCATTGGGCTCGAAAACATGTTCCGCACCAAAAAGCACACACTGAGCGAAGCCGAAGAGCGGATTATGGCCCTTTCTGGAATGGTATCAAACGTGCCGCAATCGGTTTTCGGAACCTTTTCGAATGCCGAAATGCCCGAGCCCGAAGTAACCCTTTCGAATGGCGAAAAAGTTAAACTGAACAGTTCAACATACAACAAATATCGGGCATCATCGAACCGTGCCGACCGCGAAATAGTTTTTGAAAACTACTGGGACAATTACAGTAAATTCAAAGCTTCGTTTGGCGAAATGTTATATGGCAACGTGAAAAAAGATGTTTTTTATGCCAAAGCCCGTCATTACGAATCGGCGCTCGAATCGGCCCTTTATCCCAACAACATTCCGGTTGAGGTTTACCATTCGCTGGTTGAGAATGTAAACAAGAACCTGCCGGCATTTCACCGCTATCTCGAAATCAAAAAGCGCATGCTTGGCGTTGACACCTTAAAATACCTCGACCTTTATGCACCGGTTGTTGAAGATTTAGACCTGAAATACTCGTACGACGAAGCCGTAGAGATAGCCATCGAGGCACTAAAACCACTGGGCAACAATTATGTAAACATTGTTGAGAAAGCAACAAAAGAACGATGGATTGATGTTTACCCAACACCCGGAAAACGCTCGGGCGCTTATTCCAACGGTGCATTCTACGACGGCCATCCCTTCATTTTGCTCAACTATAACGACCTGTACAACGATGTAAGCACCTTTGTTCACGAAGTGGGGCACACCATGCACAGTTTCTTATCGAACAAGAATCAACCTTACCCCCTCTCCGACTATCAGATTTTTGTAGCCGAAGTGGCCTCAACCCTCAACGAGGTATTGCTTTTTAACCACATGCTCGATAATGTTAAAGATGACGATGTACGCCTGTCGTTGCTCATGAACTGGCTCGACAGTTTTAAAGGTACGCTGTTCCGCCAGACACAATTTGCCGAATATGAACTGAAAATACACGAAGAGGTTGAAAAAGGAAAGCCACTTACAGGCGATGAATTTTCAGCCATATACACCGATATTGTGAACCGTTACTACGGGCACGAAAAGGGAGTATGCCACGTAGATGATTACATTGGCATGGAGTGGGCTTTTATTCCCCATTTCTACTACAACTTCTATGTTTACCAGTACAGCACTTCATTTACAGCATCAATTTCGCTGGCCGAAAAGGTAATGAGCGGAGATAAAGAAGCGCTCGAAAGTTATCTGGCCTTTTTGTCTTCTGGTGGTTCCGATTACCCTATTGAGCTTCTCAAAAAAGCCGGGGTAGACATGACCACAGCCGCACCTTTTGAAAAGGCTATTGAATCGATGAACAAGGTGATGGACGAAATTGAAAAGATACTGGATAAAAAACAGAAATAAACACAACGCAATAAAATTATATAACGGCTGCAATTATTATTGTGGCCGTTTTTATTATATTTGAGATGTGGAACCTAACCAAGTAAAAATATACCGGATGACCCATATCGAGAATATTCCACATATTCTTAGAAATGGTATTACAAATAAAGATTCGAATAACAAAAACCAAAACTATAAAAACATCGGAGATATAAGCTTAATCGAAACAAGAACTGAAAAAAGTGTAAAGATTGACAATGGCATCGATGATTTAAGAATCAAACCAAAATATATTAAATTAGGTGATTACATACCATTCTATTTTGGAGTTAGAATGCCTATGTTGTATGTTTCTCAACAAGGTGGTAATTTTGTAGAACAAGCAACATCTCCAGAAAATATAATTTATTTAGTTTGTTCTTTAAGTGATGTTGTATCATTACCTTACAAGTTTATATTTACAGATGGACATGCAACCGATATGCTAACGTCTTTTTATGATAAATCAAAAATTAATGAACTTGTTAACATTATTGACTGGAACGCTGTTACATCTTTATACTGGGGCGGCAACGATAACCTTGACATAAAACGAAAGAAACAAGCGGAATTTTTAATTGCTGGCGACATACCCCCTGGGCTAATAGTTGGTTTTGGCTGTTATAATAAAGAGTCTTCGAATAAGCTAATTTCTTTTGGAATTGCTGAAAATAAGATAAAGATAATTCCAAATGCATATTACTAAATTTTTGCTACTATGATAAGTTTTAAAACTGGAAATATATTCGAAAGTAATGCAGAAGCACTGGTTAATACTGTTAACACTGTTGGAGTGATGGGGAAAGGTGTTGCACTGCAGTTCAAAAAAGCATATTATAACAATTATAAAGCGTATGTTGAAGCATGCAAAAATAATGAAATCAGAATTGGAAAATTATTCGTGTTTAAAGACTCGAACCTCAGCTCCGGTGAGAAGTACATTATCAATTTTCCGACTAAAAAAGACTGGAGAAAACCATCAGAATATTGTTTCATTGAAGCCGGTTTAGATGACTTAGCTGATATTATAAAAAAGTACAACATAAAAAGCTTAGCTATTCCACCGTTAGGTGCCGGAAATGGAGGATTGGAATGGGAAAAAGTAAAAAGAATCATAAAACAAAAACTAGAAAACATTGAAAGTGATGTAATCGTTTATGAACCTACTCAACAAATTAAAGACAAAGTAAAAAAAGAAAGAGTAAAGTTAACAGATGCAAGAGCGTTATTACTTTATGTGTTATATGATTTAGTAAGAAACGGTGAATATGTTTCAGAGTTTTCCAGCGAAAAAGTATGCTATTTTCTTCAAAAATTTGGCGCTGAAAAATATTTTAATCTTGATTTTAAACCAAAATTTTACGGTCCATATTCAGGTAAAGTCAGATTTGTTCTTAACATGCTAAATGGTAGCTATGTCATGGGATATAGCGATATGAACAAAAAACCTTTTGAGCCTCTTACTTTGGTTGCAGATGGCTATGACACTGTTAAATTCCATGTTGAAAGAAAACCGGAATTACATAATATCGCTAAAAATACAACTGCCTTTTTAACCGGTTTCTATTCTGATTATGCCCTTGAACTATTATCTTCAATAGACTACATTTCATTGAATCATAACTTATTTGACAAAGAAACAATAACCTTACAACTTGAGAACTGGAGCACCAGAAAAAGAAGTCTGTTTTCAAATCCCCGACATATTAACATTGCAATTGAACACCTGCAGCAATTGCATCTGGAAAAAACTTCATAATCAAATTATCTCCAAACATATTCATTTCAAGTTCAAACTGTTTATATTTGCCTCACTTTAAAATACATTCAATATGATTCTTTCAGGAAAAGAAATACAAAAGAGGCTCAACAACGATATTTTCATTGAACCTTTCAACCCGGAACAGCTCAACCCCAATAGTTATAACCTCAGGTTGCATAACAAACTTTTGGTGTACGATAAAAATGAGCTCGACATGAAGACAGAAAACAAAGCTTATGAAATCACGATCCCGGAGGAAGGTTTATTGCTCGAACCCAACAAATTATACCTGGGACGAACCATTGAACATACCCGAACCGAAAAAGTGGTGCCAATGCTCGAAGGTCGTTCTTCGGTAGGCCGTCTTGGATTATTTATTCATGTTACAGCAGGGTTTGGAGATGTGGGTTTTTCTGGTTTCTGGACACTTGAGATATTCTGCGTGCAACCCATCAGGATTTATCCCGGGGTTGAAATTTGTCAAATATACTACCATGATATTCTAGGCGAATTTGATAAGTATGAAAGTGGCAAGTATCAAAATAACACTGACATTCAAACCAGTATGCTGTATAAAGATTTTATTTAAACAAGCCTGTTTGGATGATATCTGCAAACGATGTATTGCACTACAATTTGAAGAAAGATGTCTTTCAAAAAACAAATAATTAAAATAATAAGTTACCCGTTACTTGGGCTGGTATATTTTTACAAATATGCCATTTCGCCCTTAACACCTGCATCGTGCCGCCATGTGCCCACATGTTCAAACTACATGATTGAAGCCATTAAGATACATGGCCTTAAAGGTTTCTGGATGGGGTTGCGAAGGCTCTCAAAGTGCCACCCGTGGGGCACACACGGTTACGACCCCGTTCCGCCCAAAAACTTTATAAAAACCCAAAAGATGAACACCAAGAAGTTCAAAAAGAAAAACTAAATTTGCATAACATTGTTATTATAAAAAATCCTATTGAAAGAAAACCAACATTATCATGAAGCATATTTTTTTCATCCTTATCTTATTTTTTACCATTGGTTGTTCAACTCAAAAAACAGAAGAACGCAACACCATCACGGTAAGCATTTTACCTCAAAAGCACTTTGTAGAACAGATTGCCGGCAACCAATTCCCGGTTAACGTGATGCTGCCTCCCGGTGCAAGTCCGGCCGATTACGAACCTTCTCCGCAACAGGTTGAAAAAATGAGCAATTCTTTAGTTTATTTTTATGTTGGCCATTTGGGGTTTGAAAAATCATGGATGAAACGCTTTCGTGAAACAGCTGAAGATGTTGAATATGTATCATCAAGCAAACGCATTGATTTGCTCAGGAGCGATGTAAACCACGTGCACGACGGAGACCACGAACACGGTACCGACCCGCACATCTGGACATCGCCAGAAAATGTAAAAACCATATCGAGAACCATCTACAATACATTGATTGAAAAATACCCGGGGAAAGCCGATTCATTTAAAATGAACCTCGACAACTTTATCTCAAAAATTGATTCACTGGATTATCACATCCGCACCGAACTGGAAGATACAACCAGCAATACATTCATGATATTTCACCCTGCATTAGGTTATTATGCACGCGACTACCATCTCGAACAGTTATCAATTGAGTTTGAGGGCAAATCGCCAAGTGCAGCACACATGAAGAAAATGATTGACATGGCCGGCAAAAAAAATATCAACACGGTTTTTGTTCAAAGTCAGTTTGAAACCGCAAAAGCCAATGCCGTAGCAAAAGAAATTGACGCCAATGTGGTATCTATTGACCCGCTGGCTGAAGACTGGCTGGAAGAAATGTATTCGTTAACCGCTAAAATGAAAAAAGCACTAACAACAGATGAGTGAGCTTATTAAAATACGCGACCTCACTGTGCGGTATGGTGAATATACGGCAATAAAAGATGTAAATTTAACCATCTCTCAAAACGATTTTATTGGTGTAATTGGCCCTAACGGGGGTGGTAAAACTACTTTACTGAGAGCAATTTTAGGACTTCTTGAACCATCATCGGGTAAAATTACTTTTTCAAAAGAACTGAGAAACAAACAGAGTGACATTGGCTATCTTCCACAAATCAACAAGTTTGACCACCGATTCCCAATTACGGTTAAAGAAGTGATATTGTCGGGTATGGCCGTTAAAAACCGATGGATGAAACCTTATGGCAAAAAGGACAACGAAAAACTTAATAATATTATTCGTGAACTGCGCATCGGGCAAATAGTTCAGAAGCCAATTGGAGAACTTTCGGGCGGACAAATGCAACGGGTATTTCTTGGACGTGCGCTCATTTCGGACCCTAAACTTTTAGTTTTAGACGAACCCGATACTTATGTAGATAATCAATTTGAACATGACCTTTACGAAATGCTTGTAGAACTGAACAAACGAATGGCAATTTTACTTGTATCGCACGATGTAGGAACCATATCATCGTATGTCAAAGGAATAGCATGTATTAACACAGAACTAAACTATCACCCGTCGAACATCATTTCGCCCGAACAACTTAAAGCATACAATTGCCCGATACAAATTATCACACATGGCGAAGTACCACACACTGTTTTAGGCCAGCACAACCACCAACATTCATAAAGTTACTATTCAATGATTGATTTATTTCAATACGATTTTTTCACCAATGCATTGCTTGCCGCTTTGCTCACGTCTATTTCGTGCGGAATTATTGGAAGCTATATTGTGGCAAGGCGCATGGTTTTCATTGGTGGCGGAATAACACACGCTTCGTTTGGCGGTATTGGGATTGCCTACTTTTTGGGAATAAACCCCATGTTTGGGGCTGCCGTTTTTGCAGTGTTATCTGCCATGGGCATCAATTGGTTTACCAACCGTGGCAACCTCAGGCAGGATTCATCTATTGCCATTTGGTGGTCACTCGGTATGGCTATAGGTATTATTTTTATTTCCCTTTCGCCCGGTTATGCCCCCAATTTGATGAGTTTTTTATTTGGCAGCATTTTGACCGTTTCAGGCAACGATCTTTTATTCATGGGTTTGGTTTCAGTGGTAACCAGCATAATTTTTCTTCTTTTTTTCAAAACAATCATGATTATCTCGTTCGATGAAGAATTTGCCAAAGCCCGAAACCTTCCGGTCAAAACATTCAACTACCTGCTGATTATACTTAGTGCTTTGGCAATAGTAGCAAGCATAAGGGTATCGGGTGTAATTCTTGTGCTATCATTACTTACACTTCCACAGGCAACGGCTAATATTTTTACAAAAAAATTTCAGCATATAAGTATAGCATCAATTGTTATTGGTTTTGTTGCCATGTTTTGCGGACTCATTACATCGTATTACACCAATTTGCCGTCGGGGGCAACCATCATATTAATTCTAACCTTATTTTTTGCTTTCGGAAAGATGATTATTGCAACATATAACCTCATCAGGAAAAGACCACAATAAAAACAACCAGCAATTAAATGGTATCTTTATACGATTCGTCAACATTGATGGCAAAGTCACCAATACGCTCACACTGCGAAATAATATCGTTATAAATAATACCGGCATCGTATTTATAAACACCTTTTTCTAAATTGTTAAGGTGTTCACTTTTTAATATATCCCTGAAGTTATTAATTTCTTTTTCGGTTTCAAGCGCCATATTTAAGGGCATATCTTCGTTATAAGTCAGCATGGTCACCATCATGTCGAGTGCATCGCGTACCATTTCAAACATCAAGTTTACATTGTTATTGATTTGTTCGGGGAAACGAATTTTATTTTCACGTTTCCGTTCAATAGCATTTAATATGTTGATGCACGAATCGGCAATACTTTCAATATCGTCAATCATTTTAAAGAGCGACCGCATACCCCGCGAGTTTGATTCGCTCAACCGGCCTTCACCAACTTTGGTCAGGTAAATGGCAATTTCTTTCTCAAGGCGGTCGGCGTAATCTTCGGTTTCTATTATCTGTTCGCGAAGATTGTCATATTCACGGTCGGATGTTTCTTTAAAAGCCCGTTCAACATTTACAAACATCTTTCTTACTTTTTCGGCAAACACTATGGTTTCGCGCTTAGCCTGGAAAATTGACGCTTCGGGCGTTGACAATAAACCAATTTTAATATGCCTCAACTTAAATTCACTTTCGGGACGCTTAGTTGTATACGGTATTTTACGTATTACATATTTGGCAATTTTTTTTGAGAAGCCAATAAGTATGAATGCATTGATCAAATTAAAAATGGTATGGAACAATGCAATGGCAAGCGGTACAGCTTCATTATGCACTAATGGGTTTTGTCCGCCAAATTGCATGTACAGCCACGAAAAAATATCGAGGTACCATGGAAAAACCGCAAGTACCCAAATCACACCAAACATGTTGAAAAACAAGTGCGCCAAAGCTGCCCTTTTAGCTGTAACATTTGCAATACGGGCTGCCGAAATCGCAGCAAGCGTGGTACCTAAATTTTCACCCAGAACCATTGCAGCCGCTGCCGGAAAATCTATCCAACCGTTCAATACAAAAATCATGGTAAGGGCAATTATGGCACTCGACGAACGCACAATAATGGTGAACAAAGCCCCCAATAAGATAAAAATGATATACGACAAATACCCCAGTGAACTGATGGTTTCAATAGCCTGTGTTGCCCATGCACCTTCAACCTGCGGGATGGCATCTTTAATAAAATTGAGCGATATGAAAAGGAGCGAGAACCCCAGGAGCATTTCACCCCAGTTTTTCAACTTTCGTTTTGAAGCAAACAACAACGGGATACTAACCCCAATCAGGGGCAGAGCATAAACACTGAAGTTTACCTCGAACCCAAAAAATGCTATAAACCATGAAGTTATAGTGGTGCCAACATTGGCACCCATGATAATGATAATTGCCTCAAACAAACGTAAAATTCCGGCATTCACGAAACTGACAACCATTACAGTAGTAGCCGACGACGATTGAATTAATGCCGTAATAAAAACCCCGGTAAGCACTCCCTTCAGCTTATTCGACGACATTGAACTCAAAATAGTACGAATACGTTCGCCCGTTATTTTTTGAAGCGACTCACTAAAAAGCTTCATCCCATATAAGAATAAAGCCGTAGCACCAATAAGCGTCAGAAGCAATAGAAAAACAGTCATAGGTTAACAATTTATAATTCACAAATTTAATATTCTGACCAACACACGAATCGATATGTTTGAACTTTTTAAATACCTTTTGTGAAAATCACTGAATAATCGTATTTTCGCCATGTTTAATTCAAGGGGCAAATGTGGCATAGATTTTCAAGTTTTATTCTGAGATACAGGGTTTTTTTACTTATTACCGTTATAGCATTCACAATTTTCATGGGCTATACCGGTCGTGACATTGAAATGTCGTACACATATGCACAAATGTTGCCGGAAAAAGATTCGGCAATGGTTGATTTTAAAAACTTTAAAAAACAGTTTGGAGAAGAGGGCAATATCATCATTATTGCCGTTGAAGACAGCAACTTTTACGAGCTTGACCATTTTAACCACTGGGTTGAACTTTGCAACAACCTTTCAGATGTTGGTGCCGTTGAAAACATGCTTTCGATACCCAATGCCTACCAACTGAAAAAAAATTCTGAGGAAAAAAAATTCAATGTTGATGAAATATTTGAACACCCCGTTGAAACCCAAGCTGAGCTCGACAGTATGCGCAGGGTGTTCGAGTCGATGCCCATATATGACAACTATCTTTACAACGACAGCATAAACGCATACCTGGCTGCACTTACCATGAACAAGGACCGCATGGCCACGAAAGAACGTGAGGCCCTGGTAGGTCAAATAAGGGATTACTGCCGGAACTACGAGAAAGAGACCGGAAATCACATCCGTTATTCAGGCATGCCATATATCAACGTGCGCAACGCCATGCTGATAAAGCACGAGATATACATGTTCACGGCATTGGCTTTAATTATTTCATTGGTTATTTTGTTTCTTTTCTTCAAATCGTTTAAAGCGATGGTATTCCCGGCCTTTGTAGTTTTGTCGGGTGTGGCAACAGCCATGGGCTCTATGGTTTTGTTTGGTTACGAAATTACCATACTTACCGGCATGATTCCGCCACTTTTGATTGTCATTGGAATCCCGAACAGCATTTATATTCTCAATAAATACCACTACGAATACCGCATTCATCAAAACCAGATAAAAGCACTGAAAAGGGTCATCATGAAAATTGGCAATGCCATATTCCTGACCAACCTTACAACAGCGATGGGATTTGCCACTTTTATTACTACCAACAGTGAGATTTTAAAAGAATTCGGCATTATAGCCTCGCTCAATATCCTTTTTCTTTTCCTGCTGTCAATATTACTTATCCCAATTATTTTCAGCTTTTTTCCACCGCCACAATCGCGCCACATTGAACACCTTGAGCGGAAAACGCTGGGAAATGTTATTGAAAAACTTATTGCCATTTCGCAGAATTACAGAAAAACTGTTTATGTTGCTGTTATCGTGCTTTTGGCAACAAGCATTTTCGGTATATCGCTTATAAAAACCACCGGATATATTCTCGACGACATCCCTGAAAAAGACCCCATCGCTGTTGATGTACGTTTCTTTGAGAAAAACTTTGATGGTATTATGCCGCTCGAAATTGTTATCGACACGAAAAAACCTAACGGAATAATTCAGGAATCGACACTGAAAAAAATTGAAACACTCGATAAAACCATCAGTAAATACCCCGAACTATCATCATCATTATCGTATGTAAACATTGTAAAAATGGCCAAACAGGCCTTTTATAACGGAAGAGAGAGTTTTTATTCGTTGCCGCGCCGTACAGAACGGAACTTTATTCTTTCGTATGCTCAAAATGGTGACGAAAATATTGACCTGGCCACATCGTTTATCGACAGTACCATGCAAGTAGCACGGATGAGTTTCAGGGTAAAAGATATCGGTACCAAAAGAATGGACACGCTCTACAATAAAATCAATGCCGAAATCGATAATCTTTTCCCTTCAGGCCAATATGATGTAACCGTAACCGGCTCAATGGTAACCGCTTTTAAAGGAAACCAGTACCTGGTAAGTAATTTGTTTCGCAGTTTAGCACTTGCCATCGTTATTATTTCCATTTTCATGGCATTTATGTTCAACTCAAGCCGTATGGTTTTTATGTCACTCATCCCCAACATTATTCCATTGGTAACAACAGCCGCCATAATGGGTTTCACAGGTATTTCAATTAAAGCATCAACTATTTTGGTGTTTAGTATTGCCTTTGGAATATCGGTTGACAACACGATTCATTTTCTTGCCAAATACCGACAGGAACTTAACATAACAAACTGGAATATCAGCAAATCGGTTATCAATGCATTAAAAGAAACCGGGGTTAGTATGCTCTACACCTCAATCGTTTTGCTGTTCGGATTTGGAATTTTTTCCATCTCAAAGTTTGGCGGAACACAATCTTTAGGTATCTTAGTTACGATTACGCTTTTAGTTGCCCTTATTTCAAATTTGGTGGTACTACCTTCACTTCTCATTGGGTTCGAGAAAATTGCCACAACAAAAGCTTTTCACGAACCAATGTTGCATATTTACGAAGATGATGAAGATATTGACCTCGACGAACTTGAACTGGAAGATAAAAGCACTAAGGATAAAAATACCCACTAATGCATAATTACAAAGAACTACAGTCGCTTTTTGGTGCTAAACTTGAAGAAGAAATTAGCAAAATAAGCCAGCGTACCCCGAGATACTTATACGACCCGGTGGTTTATACACTGCAAATGGGCGGTAAACGTTTACGGCCTGTACTTGTTTTAATGGCCCATGAATTATTTGATGAGAAAATTGAAAATGCAATACCGGTGGCTATGGCCATTGAAATGTTTCATAATTTCACCTTGCTACACGATGATATTATGGACAACGCAGAGCTCCGCCGCAACCATCCAACAATTCATGTAAAGTATTCAAGCAACACAGCAATACTTTCAGGCGATGCAATGTCAATTCTCTCATATGAATACCTCAACCGTTGTAAATGTGATAATTTCAGGGAGATATTTAATATATTCACCCAAACGGCCTTGAAAATATGTGAAGGCCAGCAATATGACATGGATTTTGAGCGAGAAGACCTCACCACCGTAGATGATTACCTCAACATGATCGGCCTAAAAACTGCTATTTTGTTGGCATCAAGCCTCAAAATCGGGGCTTTGGCCGCAAATGCACCTAAACCTGAAGCTGATTTGCTCTATGATTTTGGGTACAATCTGGGAATGGCATTCCAGTTACGCGACGATTATCTCGATTCATTTGGAAGCACAAGCACATTCGGGAAAAATATTGGTGGAGATATTGTCTCGAATAAAAAGACATTCCTCATGCTTACCGCTATTGAGCGGGCAAAAGGCGAAACTGCAAAAACACTGAAACATGTCATGTCGTCGGGCAATATTAAACCCGATGATAAAATTAAACAAATACTTTCGTTATATGACCAGCTTGAAATTGGCAGGTTAACTAACGAAAAAATGGAAGAATATTACAATAAAGCATTACTATGCTGGGAAAATCTTAATGTTCCAAACAATAAAAAACAGAATCTGTTACTTATTGCAAATAAAATGATGAACCGAACCAGCTAATATAACTTAATAACATACATTGCTATGGCCATAAAAGGGAAAATAATACAGGTTATAGGTCCTGTTGTTGATATTGTTTTTAAAGACAAAGAATCGTTACCCAACATTTACGATGCTATTGAGGTAGAACGAAAGGACCACGCCCCCTTGGTTTTAGAGTGCCAACAGCACATTGGCGAGAAAACCGTACGCACCATAGCCATGGATTCAACTGATGGCCTTAAGCGGGGCCTCGAGGTTATATCAACTGGTTCACCCATTGTAATGCCCAAAGGTGAAAAAGTACTGGGCAGGCTACTCAATGTAACCGGCGATGCTGCCGATGGCCTTTCATCTATTTCAAAAGAAAACGGTGTGAGTATACATCGTGAACCGCCTCTTTACGAAGACCTCACAACCGAAACCGAAATCTTATTTACCGGAATTAAAGTAATCGACCTTATTGAACCTTACGCCAAAGGTGGTAAAATCGGACTTTTTGGTGGTGCAGGCGTTGGAAAAACAGTACTTATACAAGAACTTATCAATAACATAGCCCTGGCCCACTCGGGGTTGTCGGTTTTTGCCGGGGTTGGCGAACGTACCCGCGAGGGCAACGACTTGTTGCGCGAAATGATTGAAGCCGGGATTATTGATTACGGTGACGAATTCAGGGAAGGCATGCTGAAAGGCGACTGGGATTTATCGAAAGTTGACCGTGAAAAGCTGGCTAAGTCAAAGCTTGCCCTGGTTTTTGGGCAAATGAACGAGCCACCCGGCGCTCGTGCCCGTGTTGCGCTTTCAGGGCTCTCGGTAGCCGAAAGCCTGCGCGATGGCGATAAAAGCTCTGAAGGCCGCGACATCCTTTTCTTCGTTGATAACGTATTCCGGTTTACACAGGCCGGTTCTGAAGTTTCTGCTTTGTTAGGCCGCATGCCTTCAGCTGTTGGTTACCAACCAACATTAGCCAGCGAAATGGGTATTATGCAGGAACGTATAACCTCAACCAAGCACGGCTCCATCACCTCGGTGCAAGCGGTTTATGTTCCGGCCGATGACCTTACCGACCCCGCGCCGGCCACAACCTTCGCACATCTCGATGCCACAACCGTGCTAAGCCGTAAAATTGTTGAAATGGGCATTTACCCCGCCGTTGACCCGCTCGATTCGAGCTCGCGAATATTAACACCCGATATTGTTGGTGAAGAACATTACCAGTGTGCAATGCGCGTTAAGCAAATACTGCAACGCTACAACGAGCTGCAGGATATTATTGCCATATTAGGGATGGACGAACTGAGCGAAGATGATAAGATGGTGGTACACCGTGCACGCCGTGTTCAGCGGTTCTTATCGCAGCCTTTCTTTGTAGCCGAACAATTTACCGGCCTCGAAGGAAAACTGGTTTCGATTGAAGAAACCATAAAAGGGTTTAATATGATCATGGACGGTGAAGTTGACAAATACCCCGAAGCCGCCTTTAACCTGGTTGGAACCATTGAAGAAGCCATTGCCAAAGGCGACAAGCTTATTGCAAATTCAAAATAAGCAGAATTATGAAGCTTGAAATTATTACACCCGATAAAAAATTGTATGCCGACAAAATATTTCTTGTTCAACTGCCCGGCACTAAAGGTTCGTTCGAAATACTCGAAAACCACGCACCAATTATTTCAACCCTTGAAAAAGGGGTTTTGAAAGTTATTGACAAAAGCAACAAAACCACTTTTTTCGACATATCAGGTGGCGTGGTTGAATGCCACGATAATAAAACAGTGGTGCTTGTTCAATCGGGCAAGGTATCAGAAAGATAATAAAAGCATTAGTAGTTAAACAATGCGTTCTTCATCCTTTCAAGCCCTTCTTGTAACACGCTACGCGGGCATGCCATATTCAAACGGATAAAATTTTCCCCTCCCGTCCCGAACATCTTCCCGGACGTTAACCCAACACCATGTTCAATCAATACTTTATATGCTTTGTCGGCATCAATACTTAAGCCCGACATGTCGAGCCATGGCAAATACGTGCCTTCGGGCTTCATAACTTTTATCGCAGGTAAATAAGTGTCCATAAAGTCCATCAGGTAATCCAGGTTTCCCTCCAGGTAAACCAATAGTTGTTCCACCCAATCGTAACCATGTGTGTAAGCCGCCTCAGTGGCTACCAGACCAAAAAAGTTGCCCGATGATAAATGCGTAGCCTGCATGAGCTTTTGATATTTAAGCCGTAGCTCTTTATTGGGAATAATAAGATACGCCGATGACAACCCGGCAATATTAAACGTTTTACTGGCCGACATCAGGGTAATGCTGTTTTGTGCAAATTCATCGGATAACGAAGCAAACGGAGTGTGCTTATGGCCTTTGAAAACCAGGTCGGCATGAATTTCATCCGATACAACAATAACATTATTCTTGATGCATATTTCACCCAGTTTCTTCAGTTCATCTTCCGTCCATACCATTCCACCCGGATTATGCGGATTACATAAGAAAAGCATTTTGGTGCCGGCATCAATTTTGGATACCAGGTCATCAAAATCAAAATGATATCTCCCGTTTTCATTCTTCAAAGGGTTCTCAACCATCACACGGCCATTCCCCTCGATAACATGGAAAAAGGGAAAATAAACGGGGGGCTGTACCACTATTTTATCACCCGGTTTGGTCATCGATAGTACCACCGATGCCAACCCAACAACAACATTTGAGCTGTATTCAATCCATTTCCGCTCAATATCCCAGTTACACAAATATTCTGC
>JAGYOI010000059.1 GCA_018399395.1 Prolixibacteraceae bacterium | reverse complement strand
TCCTAATTCAGATATTGTTGATTTAATATTATTCGAGATGGAGCAATTTTTAAGTAACGAAACCATACAATCATTCAATAAGATTCTAACAGATAGCCGGAGCATTGCAATTGTGCCCCATGTTAATCCCGATGGTGATGCTATTGGCTCGAGCATGGCGCTTTCGCGTGTTCTTCACAATGTTGGGAAAAATGTTGATGTTGTGATACCCAACGATTTTCCTGATTTTTTGAACTGGATAGAAGGCAGCAACGAAGTTGTTATTTTTGAAGCTGAGCGCGAAAGGGCAGAAACGGTTATCAATAAGGCTGACCTGCTTTTTATTCTGGATTTTAATAATTTCGACCGCAGTGAAGAAATGGCAGAAACGCTGAAGGGTTTCGGGGGTTTCAGTGTTATGATTGACCATCATCCTTCGCCGGTAGCTCCATGTGATATTGTTATTTCTGATACATCACAAAGTTCAACCTGTGAATTGTTATTCAGGATTCTGTGCGATGCAGGGTTAGATGATTTTATTGATAAAAGTGCAGCCGAAGCTATTTTTACCGGAATGATGACGGATACGGGTAATTTTAGTTATAACGCTTCGTCGCCCGATACATACAGGATAATAGCAGCATTGCTGGAAAAAGGAATTGATAAGGACCAGGTACATGCAAATGTGTTTCATACTTTCTCATTAAGTCGGTGGAGGCTAATCGGGCACAGCCTTAAAGAAAAAATGGTGATTTTGCCCGAACTGAGAACTGGTTATATCAGTTTAAGTAAAGCCGAACTTGAACAATATAACTATCAATCGGGCGATACCGAGGGGCTTGTAAATTACCCGCTTATGGTAAAAGGCATTGTTTTTTGCGTGCTTTTTACCGAAGAAGATGATTTTGTAAAAGTGTCTTTCCGATCGAAAGGGAATTTCTCTGTTAACGACTTTGCCCGTGCCCATTTCAATGGTGGTGGTCATGATAATGCTGCCGGTGGAAGAATTTACATGGGGCTCGATGAAGCCGTTAAGAAATTTGAATCCTTGCTTCCTGATTATAAAGATAAGTTGTATGCTTCTTAGTAGCTATTATTCAAGCTCATTTTAACCCGTTAATATTATCGTATTGAAACGTTCCGATTTATTAAAAAAATTACTTCCCGGCTTTATACCGTTGTTTGTCTTTATTGCTGCCGACGAAATTTGGGGCACCAAAATTGGTTTGGTCATAGCGCTTGCAGTTGGTATGGCCGAGCTGGTTTATACCTATATAAAAGAGAGGCGGTTTGATAAATTTATCCTTCTCGATACAGCATTACTGGTTGCCCTGGGGGGCGTGTCGATTTTACTTCATAACGAAATTTTCTTTAAAATTAAACCGGCTGTAATCGAAGGTATTATGTGTGTAATACTTGCAGTTTCGGCTTTTACCAAGGTTGATATTGTAGGTGGAATGTCTAAACGGTACATGAAAGGCATTGAGATGAATGATGCTGTTCAGCAGAAATTCAAGCAAACCCTGAGGGTGATGTTTTGGATTTTTACTGTGCATACATTACTGGTATTATATTCAGCTTTTTACATGTCGAAAGAAGCCTGGGCCTTTATAAGTGGCGGATTGTTTTATATTCTTTTCGGGGTTTATTTTGGTTACGAGGTTTTGATGCAAAAGCGTAAAGCGAAAAAGCAAAATGTTGTGCCCCATGAAGATGAAGAGTGGTTGCCTGTAGTGGACGAGCAGGGTAAAATTATTGGTAAAGCGTTACGCTCGGTTTGTCATAGCGGGAAAAAGTTATTGCACCCGGTTGTGCATTTGCATGTGTTAAATCACCGCAAACATTTGTTTTTGCAGAAACGCCCCGAAACAAAGCTCATACAACCCGGGAAGTGGGATACAGCAGTGGGAGGGCACATAGCTTTTGGCGAAGATGTGAAAACAGCTTTACAACGCGAAGCATACGAGGAAATAGGACTGAAAGAATTTTCGGCAAAACCAATCGGAACTTATGTTTTTAAAAGTGATGTTGAACACGAATTGGTGTATTCTTTTATCACTCACGATTTCAAGGGAATTAACCTGCATTCGGATGAGGTACATGAAGGAAAATTCTGGACCCAAAAACAAATTGAGAAAAACTTAGGTAAGGGTGTTTTTACGCCAAATTTTGAGCTGGAGTATAAGAATCAACTGAAGGGGAAGATTTTTTAGGGCTCGCCTGCGGCTTATTTTGGGAAAGATTGAAGGAGATTGAAAAAGATTGAAGGAAAAAGATTGAAAAAGATTGAAAAAGATTGATTGAAAAAGATTGATGGAAGATTGATCAGTCCTTTCAATTATTGGTCTTACCGCATGATTGAAAATGTGCAAGTCAGAGCTTGTGCCTCCCGACACTGCAAGATTCATCGGAAGTCTTATTAAGCGACTATTGATAATAAATATTGGAAAAATAGTCCCCGCAGATTTGTTTAGCGTCCAATCAAAAAGATGGCAGGGCGCTTATGCAGTTCCGGTAAATCTTTTTTCCACTCACCAATGGTTTGTGTTTTAATAAATTCGGTATCGAGGGTAAGGTCGCAGGCCACACAAAGCCGTGTACGCGAGTCAAGTGTTTTTACCATATCCGACATCAGGGCATTGTTCCGGTACGGGGTCTCGATAAAAATGTGGGTTTGATCATGTTTCATAGCACTTTGTTCCATGTATTTGAGTGTTTTACCACGACCCGGGTGCTTAATGGGGATATAACCATCAAACGAAAAGCTTTGTCCGTTCATGCCCGAGGCCATCAGCGATAGCAATATTGATGAAGGGCCTACCAATGGCACAACCGTAAGCCCTTTTTTATGGGCTGTTTTAACAACCTCGGCACCGGGGTCGGCAACGCCCGGGCAACCAGCCTCCGAAAGTACGCCAATGTCGTTTGTACCGGCTACATCTTCGATAAATTCTACCATGTCGTCATGCCGTGTGCGTTTGTTTATTTCCAGAAAAGTAAGATCATCAATTACAATGTCCTGGTCAATTTTTTTCAGAAAACGGCGTGCGCTGCGTGAATTTTCAACAAAGTAGAATTTTATTTTTTGTACAAGTGGCTTAATGTTCGATGGTAAAACTTGATAAGGGTTTTCGGTTCCAAGCGTAGTTGGTATCAGGTATATTTTTCCGTTCATATTGTCATTTTTTGCAAAAATACATTAAATAAATTCCTTTACGGTGTTTAAGAGACATAAATCAAAATGCATTGTTGACATTTTTTACATAATCCCAATTGTAACGCTTTGCAAACCCTAATTTACTAATCAACATAAGCATAGCTGTGTATATTACAAGTAAAATAATCGGCATTAAAGCATTATCTTTTACAAGATAGGCATGGAGAAACCCAAGTGGAATACCGGCAAACATGGCTAAAAACATTTTAAGGGCAGTTCCGCCTCCTTGCGCGGCTGATTTCTCGCGGGTAAACATGAAATACGGGGTTTGCATGTACTGGATAAAAAAAGTAATCAGGCAATTGAACAGAAAAATGGTGACAATATCAAGTACTGCGCTTCCTCCCTTGAAATAGATAAGCGGAAGTGAAATAATCAAATAAGCCGGCAGGAAAAACTTTGTTAAACTTACTTTTATAGCAGCTTTAAACAGCTTATCGGGCTTGACGTTGGGCAACGAATAAAAGATCCATTTGGCATGTTTGCTGTTGCCAATGGTAAGTAATGTAGGTAACATGCTGCTGCTCATAATGGTAAAATACAGAAATGTAATGTATTTATGCTCCGTGTCCTGCATATCACCGGTAACAAAAATTGAAATAGCGGGAATAACAACTACATATGATAAAACGGGCAGCAATGATTGTTTGAATAATCGTTCGCGACCGCTTAATTTCCATATCAATTTAAAAACAGGGTATTCATGTTTTGTCACCCCCATTATTGTTTTCGAAATATTAAACCAAAGTCCGGTTTTGTCTTTCACGTTGCCGGCTTGTTTTTTCCCGCTTGCTTGACCGCTCATTTTAATCAATCCATCGTTAAAACCGTAAAAAAGCTTTTTGCTGATGAATAAAATGGAAGTTATGGGCACAATAATACCAACAGCAGCGAGTATCCCATTCAGTATGTTTGGTTGTTTGGCGATTACAGCAAAGGATGTAAACCATGCAGGCGGGAAGAAAGCAAAATACCAGTCGGGCTGAAGGATGCTTTCTTGTCCGTTTTCGGGCATAAAATGCCGGGGTATTACTTGGTAAGCGGCAATCACGATAATGGTAAGCGCTACCTGTACATACATCATGGTATCTTTAAGCTTTTCACCATCCATCAGTTTAATGAGTGTGAGATAGATGTAAACGGTAATAAACAAAGTAAACAGCGTATTGAAAAATACAGATATAAAAAACAGAAGTGCAGTGATGCCCCCAAATTTAAAATATGAAAAAACAATGCCCGGCAACATCATGCCAATTGAAAGCACCGACAGGTAAATAAGGATGTGCATAACCCTTGACCAGCCCATGGTTTGCCCGTTAACAGGCAGGGGCAGGAGGGTGTTGTTTTCCCGGGGATCGAAAAGTGATACGGAGTATTCTGCCAGCATGGTAATCGAATTCATAATAATTAGCATGGTCTGGAACATGAAAATGGCAAAATACGGGTCGTTTGTGTTCAGTAGCATTAAACTTAAAAATACACCTACCACGACAAAACTTAATGCTTGTTTGAGAATAGAATTTTTTGGGGCAGTTTTTTTCCCTGAATTGGGGAGTTTCCGGCGGTTGTCGAGCATTAGTTTCAGATCGACCAGCTGCGCAACCTGATTGTAGTTTGCCCCTGATTTTTTTATGAAAAGTTTAAATGGAAGGAGCAGGTGTTTTGCACTCATTTGCATTTTGCTTTAGTTTTCAGAAGGGTTCAATTCAAAAGTATTCAATTCGTGGTGGCCTGTAAGACGGGCAAACATTTTCTCGAGCGATTCGTCATGGTTTTCAGTATTGAGCTCATCAAATGTCCCGTCGGCAATAATTTTACCATCATGTAACAGTATAATCCTGTTCGATACTTTCTCAACAATATCCATCAGGTGCGAGCTGTAAAATATTGTTTTTCCTTCGCGTGCCATTTGGGTAATCATCTCCTTAACTTTAATTACTGAATTGGCATCGAGACCGGATAAGGGCTCGTCCATGAAAATAATTTGTGGATTATGCAGCAAGGCCGATATAATCAGCACCTTTTGTTTCATCCCTTTCGAGAAGCTGCCAACCCGTTGATGGGCTGTATCTTCAATTTCGAAATATTTCAGGAGTTGTTTAGCTTTATCAAGCGTTTGAGGAACATTAAGCCGGCGCATTTCGGCAATAAAAGTGAAATATTCTATTGGGGTGATTGATTCGTAAATATCAGCACTTTCGGGAATGTAACCAATCTGGCTTTTTATCTCAACCGGGTCTTTTTTTATGTCGGTGCCATTTACCAGAACTTCGCCAGAAAAGCTGTCGAGAAGCCCACACATGATTTTTACGGTTGTACTTTTCCCCGCGCCATTGGGGCCGATGTACCCGATAATTTGTCCGGGGCTTACGTTCAGGTCAATGCCTTTGAGTACCTCTTTTTTCTCTTTTCCGTTTTGATACGTTTTTTTTAAGTTGGTGATTTGAATAACGGGTTTCATGGTTTGGTTTTATGGTTAATTTTGGTGAAAATATAATATTCTGATAACTGATATGTACCAAAATGGTGTGGATTATTACATTTTTTTTATTGTTAGTTTAGAGACATTGTTGTCCTGTAGACTCATTAAAAATCGGGTTAAAGCTCTATATGTTAGTGGCTTTCAATAGTTCCGTCCTCTATTACGTCAAGAAACTATACACGATGTATGCTGGGATGTGTTGGTGTGCTATATTGATACTCCATATTTTTCAATTAAAAACTCATTTCTTGTTTCTATCGAAGTACTCTTTAATAAAAACTCCTCTTCTTCAAGCGTTAAATTACAAATACTAAAATCTTTAACGTAGTTCTTAGCCAATGCATAAAATTTACCAGAATAGGGTTTACTTGTATTTTTGATATAATACCAAAACACATCTGATTCCAAAATTCTCTTTAACACCTTTAATTCTCTTTCAGATTCACAAAAAATGGCATATCCTGCATACAATAATAAATCTTTCTGATTAGTATAAACAAAATAAGGTTGGCTGGACATATACGGGAACAACAACTTTTTTCCATAGTCATTAATGGCCTGAGAACGTCCAAATTCAAACCATTTGTATTTTTTTGGTTTTCCTTTATCTCTGTTAAATAGTTGTTGCTGATTATTTCTTAGATATTCATAAGCATGAGGAAACGTTTCCTGAAAATGTTTCTCATCAAATACGTTAAGTTTCTTCTTTGTACCCTCAAACATATTTAACTGTTTATTATCAGATTGATAAGGGAAAATGATTTTTTCTTTTAATTCGGGAATCTCAGCTTCACTTTTTAATCTGTTTGGCTTTATAATATCTCTACAGATATCTTTTTCTATCTTATGTAGTTTGCCATTTTGGTGATAGTAATATTTATCGTCTTCACCAACTGGTTTAAAAATGAAAATGTCGTTACTCAGCGTAGCAAGTCCGTTTTTTATAGGGTATTTATTTCCGAGAGAGATGCCACAATTCTCAAGTTTATCAATATTTTGTTGTATCGCAGTTTGATTTAACAGCCATCCTTTATTGGTATTCAAAAGCTTATAATTTATCTCAGCAATATCATTAAAGGCTTTGTTTTTTAAATCGCAGGAATGAGCCTTAACATATTTGATATCATCAGATTTTGTTTTTGAAACCGATACAATACAGGTGTAAGTGGACTTATTTTCAAAAATCTGTTCGCTCCCAAAATCGATGATTGAAAGGCTCAATCTGTTCGTTTTAAAATAGTCTCGTAAATTCCTTGCATTAACACTTCGCTTAAATGTATTTACAGTAATAAAGCCTAAGTAACCGTCATTATGTAAGTTGTTTAATCCGATTTCAAAAAATGGAATATATAAATCAGGATTTCCTGATTTCGTTACCTCCCAATTCTGCATCAACCTTTTAGATTCTTCACTGATATGCTTCGCTCTAACATAGGGAGGATTCCCAATAATGGCATCGAAACCAGAGAAATCAGGAATATGATTATGCCAATTAAAATTTAAGGCATTTCCCACATAAAGGTTAAAGGAAAATTCCTTAACATCTTCTCCATTGGAAATTGCCAATAGAGCTAATAGAATTTTAGCCCTTTCAATTGTATAATCAGAAATATCAAGGCCAAATATGTTCTCTTTAAAAATTTGTTGATAAGTTTTTTTTGTTTCTTGTTTTAATCGCTCAGCTGCAGTTTGTAAAAACGCACC
>JAGYOI010000058.1 GCA_018399395.1 Prolixibacteraceae bacterium | reverse complement strand
ACATGCCTGACCATTTTTATACCCCCGGCAGTTGATCCGGTGCTGCCTCCAAAAAACATTGCCAAAAATACAATAAACCAGGCATAATTTGGCCATAATAAATAATCGGCAGTGGCATACCCTGTACAGGTTAGAACGGATATTATTTGAAAAAAGCTTTCACGGAAAGCTGTTTCAAATGGTTTATTCATATTGAAGTAGAGCATCAATGTAATGATAAGCCCAATGATAAAAACGACGCCCAGATAAAATTTGAACTCTTCATTTTTGTTTACTTGTTTGAACTTTTTCTTGAAAAGATGATAATGAATTACAAAGTTTGTGCCTGAAAGAAGCATGAAAATCATTACAACATATTGGATATATGGCGAATAACCACCTATGCTGGTGTTTTTAGGGGAGAAGCCACCGGTTGCAATAGTGCCAAAGGCATGACATACGCTTTCAAAAAGATTCATGTTTCCTAAAAGCAGGAGAATTACCTCACTAACTGTAAGAATAATATATATTAACAAAAGCCTGTGTCCTACAGATTTAATCTTAGGGCTTATTTTTTCCTGAAGCGATGATTCAAGCGTAAACAAATGATAAGCACCAATGTGTAACGATGGCATTATTATAATAACCAATACGATAACCCCAATTCCACCAATCCAATGTGTTAAGCTCCTCCAAAATAATATTGATTTTGGCAACGATTCAATATCGGTTAGTATGGAAGAACCTGTTGTAGTGAAACCTGAAACAGATTCGAAAAATGCATTAATAAACCCTGGTATGGCTCCGGATATTATATAAGGAATAGTACTGATTAAACTTATAAAGAGCCACGATAAGGTAACGGTTAAGTATGCTTCCTTGCGTTGTATGGGCTCATCTGGTTGGTGGTTTTTGGAAAGTCGGAGAAACAAATAACCAATTAATGCACTGATGATTGCTGAAATATAGAACGGATATAGTTTTTCGGAATATGCAAATGCGATTATGCTACATACCAACAACGAAATTGAGATGATAAAAAGTATACGGCTTAATACCTGAAGAATAATTTTATAGTTGATGTTTCGTTTCATCTTGAGCCAGTTTGTTCCTTTATGTAACGCGTGTTTTGATATTAAACAACATGCTACAAAGGAAAGGCTCATTTAATTAAGACAATATAAATATTGCCCTGATAGGTATAAAGATTTTATAAAGAAAACAACAGGCATTTTGTCAAACTTATGTCAAATGCAATTAAAGTGTATGCCTTGGTTTTACATACTTATTTCTTGTGTTTATTTTTCAGGTACTCATAGGTAGCCAATTGTGAGCGTACTGGGGGGAGATTATTTTCGATACGTATATTCTCCATATTCTGGCCTATTTCACTGGCTTTTACGTTATCTGAAAGCTGTATGTTCAGAATATCAATAATTTCATTTTTAATGTTTTTATCATAAACCGGGCAAATACATTCAATACGCCGGTACAAATTTCGTTTCATCCAATCGGCTGAACCAATAAATACTTTTTCTTTACCATCGTTGTGAAAAACGAAAACCCTGGCATGCTCCAAAAATCGGTCGACAATACGAATAATACGTATGTTTTTACTATATCTTCTTCCGGGTTTGAGTATACAAATGCCCCTTACAATTAAATCAATTTTCACACCGGCTTCGCTTGCACGGTATAACATTTGCACCATGTTCGGGTCTTGCAATCCATTCATTTTTAATATTATATGGGCTTTCTTTCCCTGTATGGCGTTTTGGATTTCTTTACTTATTAACTTTCCAAATTTTGATACTAAATTAAACCCGGGAACCAGCAGGTGCTTGAAACGTATTTTTTCATCCTGATTTTCAAGATAATTGAACATGGTCTTCAAGTCTGCGATTATCTCCTGGTTAGCAGTGAACAGACCATGGTCGCTATACAAACGGGCTGTTTTTTCATTAAAATTACCTGTACCAATATAGGCCTGGTCAGCTTCATCCGGATAATTCTGTTTGTCGCGTAAAATTGTTGCTACTTTTGCATGTACTTTTAACCCGGGTATACTATAAAAAATGCGAATTCCTGCTTTGGTCATTTCAGCTGCATAGCGCAAGTTCATTTCCTCATCAAAACGGGCTTTTAGTTCAACAAATACAGTAACTTTTTTACCATTTTCAGCAGCGTTCATCAATGCATTAACAACAGCCGACCGTTCAGCAACACGGTATTGAGTAGTTTTTATTTCGGTAACAGTATCATCTTGTGCGGCTTGTTCCAAAAAACGTAAAAAGTAATCGTACGATTGATAAGGCACGGTAAGCAGGTGGTCTTTCTCGTTTACGGCATCTTTTATAAGATTATGCTTTTCAAGTTCGGGGATTCGCAAAGGTGGTAATTTCTCATTTTCAAATTGAGGTGATAATGGGTTCGGAAAACTAAAAAAGTCCCTGAAATTATGGTATGACCCTCCCGGGACAACAATTTCATTTTCGAGCCGGAAAGTATCTTTTAAATATTTTAATATGCGGTTTGGCATTTGCCGATCAAACAAAAAACGGTTCGGTTTACCCAGGCTTCGTGATGAGGTAAGGTTTTTTATCGCATCAATTAGTTCTTCTTCTTCATAGTCATCGTATTCAAAATCTGCATCGCGGGTTAATTTAATGGTGTACCATTCTTCAAAGGCATATCCGGGAAAAAGCTTTGTAACATATTTCATGATCAGATCTTCAAGAAACATGATGTAGTGTTTTCCGTTGCTCGGAGTTAACTCAATAAAACGTGTTACATTATGGTCGGTTGGCAATTTTATAAGCCCGTAGCGCTTTTGCTGGCTTTTGGTTGGTTCGTTTGCATGTTCTTTAATTACCATTTCAATGATGAGGTAAACCTGTCCGGTTTTCAAAAAAGGCCTGATGCGTTTTTTAACCAGCAATACCGGTTGCAACAAGCTCATAATGTTAAATGTGAAGATGTCGTCAACCTCATCTTCATGTTGTGGCGACAGTACAGAGTTCTTATTTAAAAGGATGATGTTATTTTGTTCGAGTTCGGGTACAATTTCATCATCAAAAATACGGTGAAATTCAATTTGATATTTTGAGACTGTCTCGTTGATCTGATGTATAATTTTTGCCGGTTTTACTTCTTCAATTTTTCCGGGTAATAGTTGAGCATTTTTAAGTAATTGTCGGTAATAACTAACCCTTACCTGATAAAACTCTTCCAGGTTGTTTGAGTATATAGCCAAAAATTTCATGCGTTCAAAAAGCGGTACACTATGATCTTTAGCTTCTTCCAACACCCTGTAATTGAAAGATAACCAGCTAAGGTCGCGGTTGAAATATTTGTATTTCCGGTTTTTTTTGCTCATGGTTGTTAGATTTTTTCTGGCTTACACAATTTGTCTTCTTTTCTGGCAGAACGTGAACATTTTTTGCAAGTATATTTTGGATTTTCAGGTTCGTTATAGTTTTTCTTTTTGCATTTTTTCTTGTTTCCCATTTATATTCCAGTTTTGTTTCTCATTATGAATCAAAACCACGTTGACAGGGTATTTGTTTTGAATTTTTTTTGCCAATGCTTCAGCGTTGTAAACCGAACGGTGTTGTCCGCCGGTACAACCAAAACTGATACACAGGTGTTTAAAACCGCGTTCAATGTAATTTTCTATGGTTGGGGCTACTGTTTTCTCAATGTTTTTTTTGAATTCTTCCACTTCATGGAATTGTTCAAGATAATCAATTATATTTTGGTCTAAACCACTATATGCACGGTATTTCTCGAGCCTTCCGGGGTTGGGCAAACCGCGGCAATCAAAAACAAAACCTCCGCCATTATCGCTCGGGTCAACGGGATAGCCTTTTTTATATGAAAAACTTGTGATACGGATTGTTAATTTATCATCTTCTTTGTGTTCAAAAGGCTCAGCGTAAGAAGTTTGTTTTAGCTTTTCCGTAACTCTTCGAATCTCGGGAAATAAATTTTCATCAATGTTTTCATTTAAAAGGTTGCCAAGATTTCCTATCGCATCAGGGATATTTTTACTGAAACCGGGTTTGTGTTCTGTCAGCCCGCGAAAACCATAAGCGCCCAATGCCTGCAAAATGCGAATAAGTGCAAATAAATAAAACTGTTGTTTAAAAGACTGAACATCTGTTTCCTGAAGGCTTTGAAGCTTTTCGATGTATGTATCTAGAAGTGCTTCGCGTTGAATGTTGTCAAGTCCGGTTTTCGGACTATAAAGTATTGATGCCAGGTCGTATTGCAACGGTCCTTTTCGTCCACCCTGGTAGTCAATAAACCACAGTTCACCGTTATAATGCATGATATTTCGACTTTGAAAATCACGGTACATAAAATAGCCCGATGAAACTTTTAAAAGTTCATCGGCCAATTTTTCAAAATCATTTTCAAGCGCGTCCTCGTTAAACGGTATTTTAATGACTTTTAAAAAGTTATATTTAAAATAGTTTAAATCCCACATGATCGAACGGTGATCGAACGTTTCGCGGGGATAACATTTTGAATAATCAATTTGCCCGGATGCCGATAACTGTATATCAACAAGTGCGTGAACAACATGCTTAACTTTACAGAGTACTTCAGCCGAGTAGTTGTTTTTTTTGAAATATTGGTACAGTGTCTCATCACCCAAATCGGTTAGCAGGTAATGCTTTTTATCTTCAGAAACAGCATATATCTCCGGAACATTGATGCCCGAGTCTGCAAGTGATTTTGTAAAGCTAAAAAAAGCATTATTCTCTTTGATATCGTCGTTAAAAGCTCCCAATACACGATGGTTTTTGCTTTGTATCCTGAAATATTGCCGGTACGAGCCCGACTCTTTCAATGGCTTAATGGCTGAAGGATGTTCACCGAAGGTATTGTAAAACAGTTGTGATAATATGTTAGTGGCCGTGTGCATTTTTTTAATAATGTTGTTTTTGAAAATGATTATAATCCTTCGTTACAAGTCGCAGATCAAGCAAACAAGTAAGCTAAAATAATTGAAAAAACAAGGGCTGGCAGCATATTGATGACTTTAATTTTTTTGATGTCCATTATGGAAAATCCCAGGCCAATTAGCATTAAGCCACCTACAGCTGTCATTTCATTTATCACTGTTTCAGGCATTAAACTGCCCAGCCAAAAAGATAAAAGAGTGAGACCTCCCTGAAAAATAAAAAGTGGGATAATAGAGAACATTACACCAATGCCTAATGCCGATGCTAAAGCCAGCGAACCAAATCCGTCCATTAGCGATTTGGCTATTAACAAATCAGAATTTCCCTTGGTGCCTTCTTCAAATGCCCCTAAAATAGTCATCGACCCCATGCAAAATAGTAAAAATGCGGTTATCATGCCTTCAGAGAAAGATTCATTATCTGATTTTATTTTTCGTTTAATCCATTCGCTAAAACGGTTGATATATTTTTCTATGTCAATCCACTCACCGGTAGCGGATCCTAATATCATACTAAAAACAAGGATGATAAAATTAGTGGTGTTCATGGCCATGTCAAACCCGATATAAATTGTAAAAAGGCCAATGCCCTGAAACACACGGTTCAATATTTTTTTGGGCAGTCTTGAATTAAATACATAGCCGGCAACGCTCCCAATAATAATTGTTCCAATATTTATGATGGTTCCTAATAATAGCATTTGAGATTTTTTAAGGTAAATAGCGAAGATAATAAAAATGATTGTAATTCTTTTTTTGGATAGAATTGGATTATATCTAATCAAAATGCTATTTTTCGCCCAAATTAGACTAATTAATGAAGAAAGTTATACTGATTACCGGAATTTCATCGGGTTTTGGCAAAGAAATGGCCCGTGTTTTAGTTGAAAAAGGACATACTGTTTACGGGACTATTAGAAGTAAATGCGATGTTGCCGAGGGTGTTAAAACCATTTATATGGAATTAGCTGATGGTGAGTCGATTAAGAAAGCAATATCTCATATTCACGATATTGAAGGCCATATAGATGTATTAATAAATAATGCCGGGATGCACTCAGGGGGCCCTATAGAGGATTCGCCTGAAGATGTTTTTCGAAAGCAAATGGACATTAATTTTCATGGATGGGTTAACACCATAAAAAATGTAGTGCCATTTATGCGAAAGCAAAACAGTGGCCTCATCATAAATATCAGTTCGATTGGTGCTTTAACCGGGTTACCTTTTCAGGGGGTTTACACATCGGCAAAATTTGCTATTGAAGGACTAAGTTATGCATTACGGCTTGAGTTAAAACAATTTAACATACATGTAGTTGTAGTTAATCCAGGCGATTTTAAAACCCGGAATGTTGAAACCCGTGAAATATCAGTTGCTGATAACAGCGTTTACAAAAAACAGTTCAAAAAATCACTTGCCATAATTGAAAAAGAAGAAGGTAATGGTAAAGATCCTGAAATACTAGCCAATAAAATTGCCAGAATTATTGAAAAGAAAAATCCCAAATATCGTTATCTTGTAGGTTCATTTATACAAAAATCAGCCGTTTGTTTTAAAAGGATAATGCCAGAACGGATTTTTACGCATCTAATATCAAAGTATTACGGAATGTAACATATAATAATTATTAAAACCGAAAATTTTATCTGGGTATGCCGCACAGGAGCACTTTCATATTTTTATTGCTAATGTTGTCAATTATTGTGCATACAAATGCACAAGTTATACATTTTGAAAAAGATGAAGGTGGTTTTTGGATCAAACAAGGAGAAACAAAAGTTTTATTTTTTCAGCGTGAGGTGAACGACTCTGTTCCCGAATATGCACGAAATAACTATTTTCACCCGGTTTACGATTTGAACGGAAATGTTATCACCGAAGATTTTCCTGAAGACCATTTTCACCATAGGGGCATATTTTGGGCATGGCACCAGGTGTCGGTTAACGGTGAAAAAATTTGCGATCCCTGGGATATTAAAAACTTTGAACAAAAAGTCAGGGATATTGAGTTTAAACTAAACGAAGAAGGAAACGGTGAACTTAATTACACTTCATATTGGTACGCGTCAAACAAGCCCGATGACCCTTTTATGAGAGAACATACAACAGTAACAGTGCATCCGCGCACATTGCGCTATCGTCAGATTGATTTCGAAATAGAACTGCAAGCGTTAGAACATCAATTTTCAATTGGTGGTTCCGATAACATAAAAGGGTACGGTGGTTTTTCATTCCGCCTTAAAACCAATGCAAATACAGAATTTTACAGTTCAGGTGGTGAGCAAATAACACCTCAGAATACCGCAATGAAATGCGGGGCATTTGTGAATATTATAAACCCTGAGCTTAAACGGGGAGTGGTTATTCATAACAATCCTCAAAATCCCGGGATTACAGGCTGGATACTTCGCCAGGATAACAGCATGCAAAACTGTGCATGGCCGGGCAGGGAACC
>JAGYOI010000057.1 GCA_018399395.1 Prolixibacteraceae bacterium | reverse complement strand
TTCCTTTCGATAGGCTTAATATCAGCGATTGTAGCCATGTCATCTCCCCAGGAGGTTACCCTCAAAGAAAATTCTTTGCTAAGAATTGACCTCGATGCACAAGTAACAGACCGTTCATCAAACGACCCCTTTGAAAATCTTCAGATACCGGGTATGCAGAGCACCAAGAAAATTGGTCTTGACGACATAAAATCAGCAATCAGCAAGGCGGCTGACGAAGATAACATTAAAGGTATTTATTTACGCGTTGACCATGTAATGGCCGGTTATGCCGCCTGCGAAGAAATTCGTGACGCACTTACTGAGTTCAAAGAAGAATCGGGTAAGCCTGTTTATGCCTATTCTGAAACCTATTCCCAAAAAGCATATTACCTGGCTTCGGTTGCCGACAAGGTATTCATACAGCCCGAAGGCATATTGTCATTCTCAGGGCTTGCTTCTACACATTCATTCTACAAAAACGCGCTGGAGAAATTAGGCGTTGAAATGCAAATTATCAGGCACGGCAAGTTCAAAGCAGCAGTTGAGCCCTTCATGCTTGAAGAAATGAGTGATGCCAACCGCGAACAAATTAATGTTTATATTGGGAGCATCTGGAACACGATAACAACAGACATTGCTGAATCAAGGGGCATGACAACTGACCAGCTCAACGCTATAGCTGATGAAAACACAACTTTCAGCCCGGCATACAACCTTACAGCCAAAAACCTTGTCGACAGCATTTTATACACCGATCAGGTAGCTGATTTCCTAAAGGAACAAGTTGGACTTGAAAACAGCGATGATTTGAATTTTCACAGCATTTCCGACATGAAAAATATTAAAGCAAAGCGTGAACAAAAAGGCCTTATCAAAGAAAAGATTGCCGTTGTGTACGCTTCAGGTGACATTGTTATGGAAAGCGCAGGACCCTTTGACGAAGAGATGATTGTAGGCAAACAAATTGCACACGAGATATCAAAAGCCCGTAAAGACTCTTCAATAAAAGCAGTTGTACTACGTGTTAACTCGCCCGGAGGAAGTGCTTTGGCTTCCGATTTGATATGGCGCGAGGTTAAGTTAACAGAACAAGTAAAACCAATTGTTGTGTCAATGGGCAATGTAGCTGCTTCCGGAGGTTATTACATTGCTTGTGCCGCCGATACAATTGTTGCCAACCCATCAACCATTACCGGATCGATTGGGGTTTTTGGTATGGTCCCAAATGTTGAAGAACTTTTTGAAGACAAACTTGGCATTAATACCGAAGTAGTAAAAACAAATGAACTCAGTGATATGCCTGCAGTAACACGACCCTTGACTAAACACGAAAAAGAAATGATGCAAAATATGGTTGAAAACGTGTATTCTACATTTGTTAACCATGTGGCCAAAGGGCGCGGCATGACCTATGAGCAAGTTGACGAAATAGGACAAGGCCGTGTATGGACAGGTGAAAATGCATTTGAGCTTGGGCTGGTAGATGTTTTAGGCGACATGGATGATGCCATAGAAATTGCAAAAAACATGAGTGGTCTTGAAACCTACCGTATTGTTGAATATCCTAAACAAAAAGACCCGATACAGGAATTACTGAAAGGATTCTCAACCAAAGTTAAAAACAAAATCATCACCAATGAATTGGGATACGCAGCCAAACACTATAAAGCTGTAAATACAATTATGAACAGCAACGGAATAATGGCACGCATGCCATATGACATATCGGTAGAATAAAACATAAACACCTATTCTAAAAAAATACCGGCCACAAACCGGTATTTTTTTTTGCGAAACTTAGTCGCTAGTCGCTGTAGGCGACAGAAATTATTTTCATGAATAATTGGGGTTCTGTATAATTTTGTACCTTTATATTCAAGCCCAAAATACAAAATAAGCATATGCGTGAAATACTCCTTTTCCCTTTTTCTGTTTTATATGGATTGATAACTTCATTTCGGAATTTTTTGTACGACTCAAAAATTCTTAAACAGCATGAATTTGACATACCTGTCATATCGGTTGGTAACCTTACCGTTGGGGGCACAGGTAAAACACCTCATGCCGAATATCTGATATCACTTTTGAAAAAGGATTTCAACATTGCATTTCTGAGCCGCGGCTATAAACGCAAAACCAAAGGTTTTGTTTTGGCTGATAAACATTCATGCGTAAACAATATTGGTGATGAGCCGGTACAAATAAAACAAAAATTCCCTGACATCACGGTAGCTGTATGTGAGAAGCGGGTTGTAGGTATTAAAAAACTCATCAGTAACGAAGCATTAAATATCGATGTCATTATTCTCGACGATGCTTTTCAACACCGGAGCGTAAGGCCCAGTATCAACATTCTTTTGATCGATTACACCCAGCAAATATTTAACGACAACCTTTTACCGGCCGGACGGTTAAGAGAGTCGACCCGTGCAAAATACAGGGCTAATTTTATTATTTTCACCAAATGCCCGCCCCAGCTTAAACCCATTGATCAACGGATTATCAAAAACAAACTCGATATACGCCCATACCAAAATTTATTTTTTACCGGCATAGTTTACGGTGAAATTTCCCCGGCTGAAAAAGGCAGGGCTTTATTTGGAAACGACATGAGAAAATACACGGTCCTTCTCATTACCGGCATTGGCAATCCTAAACCGCTATTATCATATATTGAACCACAGGTAGGTGAAATTATCCATTTGGAATATGGTGACCATTACAAATATAAAGAGACCGACATTGAAAAAATTGAAGCACAATACCATGCGATTGAATCTCCGTATAAAATGATTCTCACAACAGAGAAAGATCTTGTGAGACTAAAGTCTACACCATATTTACCAGATGGTTTTATGGAAAAATTATACTATATTCCAATCGAAATTCGGTTTTTAGAGCGAATGAGGGAAGCGTTTAATAAAAGAATTATAAACTATGTTACAGAAAATAGAAGCAACAGCAAACTTTATAAAAGAAAAAACAAACTTCAGGGGTAAAACAGCTATCATACTGGGTTCGGGTCTCGGTAACTTTACCGAAAAAATGGACATAAAACACTCGTTAAGTTACAAAGACATTCCAAATTTTCCGGTATCAACCATCGAGGGACATGCAGGCAAGCTCATCATTGGGACATTTAAAGGTCAGGAAGTAGTAGCGATGCAAGGCCGTTTTCACTATTACGAAGGCTACACGATGGAAGAACTCACCTTCCCGATTCGGGTATTTAAAATGATGGGCATCGACTACTTATTGGTTTCTAATGCGGCCGGTGGTATAAACTATAGTTTTGAAGTGGGTGATATTATGATGATCACCGACCACATAAACATGTTCGGGACAAACCCCTTAATTGGTAAAAATGAAGAAAAGCTGGGGCCACGTTTCACCAACATGTCAAATGCATATGATGCGCAATTGTGCGAAGTTGCCCGGAAATTTGCCCGCAGCAATAACATCAGGCTTCAGGAGGGCGTTTATGTTGGACTAACCGGCCCGAGTTTTGAAACCAATGCCGAATATCGTTACCTTAACACCATTGGCGGCGATTCGGTTGGCATGTCAACCGTTCCCGAAGTTATTGTGGCCAACCACATGTCGATGCATGTTTTTGGTATATCTGTAATAACCAACAACGGGTTAGAGGTGCCTGAAGAAGGTAACAATCATAACGAAGTGCTCGACGTGGCCGGTATTGCCGCACCCAAACTGGAAGCAATTTTTGGGGCGGTTATTGAAAATATAGATTGACAATATTGCAGAAAAACACCTACCCGCGGGGATTAATCTTCTCGCGGAATTTTTTCAGATCATTAAAAGTTCGCTTTCTGCCTATGAAGAATGCCAGAACCACACTACCCCGTAGCTTCTCGTTATGCTTGCCGATTACAACTTTTTCGTTTAAGGTTTTCCGTTTATTTCGAATTTGTGGCAGGGATCTGTAAAAGGCAATATGAGCTTTGATTACGGCCACCGCATTTTTTAAATTAAACGAAACGAGGTATTTTAAAATGGCCGAGGTGTCGATCGTCATCCGCCTGAACATCATAAGACATAAAAAAGTCCCGGTGTAATTCTTATACAAAGTCCAAAGACTGTTTCTGAAATTCAGAAATAACTTATGTGGGTTTTCATAATCGAGTGTTGCCCCTCCCCAGTGATAAACAACACTACCCGGACAATAAACAATACGTTTTCCCTGGTTTTTAATGCGCCAGCATAAATCAATCTCTTCCATGTGGGCAAAAAAATCGGCATCGAAGCCACCGGCAGCCCAAAAAACTTTTGATTTAATAAAAAGGCAGGCACCCGAAGCCCAAAAGATATCGGTTGAAATATTATACTGCCCTTCATCGTTTTCAATCACATCCATAATACGCCCCCGGCAAAAAGGATACCCGTAGTGATCGATAAAACCACCGGCAGCACCGGCATGTTCAAAGCGGCTATTATCACGGTCGGACAGTATTTTGGGCTGAACAGCCACAATATCTTCATGCTGCGATAAAAGCCTTACCGCTTCCGTTAACCATCCGGCCGACACACGTACATCACTGTTGAGCAAACAATAAATATCAGCCTCTACATGCTCAAGCGCACGGTTATAACCACCGGCAAAACCGTAATTCCGGTCGAGCCTGATGCATTCTACCGTAGGAAAATTATCTTCGACATACGACAACGACTGGTCGGTTGAGCCATTATCTGCAACAATTACACGGATATCATCGCCTTTACTTTCGGCCACAACATTTGGCAGATACTTTTGTAGTTGAGCGAGCCCATTCCAGTTTAGTATGACAATAGCGGTTTTCAAGTCGTTATTATTTTAAGAATGCCAATATAATGTTTGATTTATTACCTTTCAAATTAAGTAGATTTTTCTTTCTTATATTTCCACCTTTTATGCGTCCATAAATATTGGTGTGGGCTCTCGTAAATAGATTTTTCAAGGCGTTTCATAAATCCATCGGTAATCTCATAATCTGATGTTTGTGCGGGCTCTTCAAAAAGAAGTTCAAAAGTAGCTTTATGATATCCCCGCTTTATTTGCTTCACCTCAAGATAAAAAACGGCAGCATCGGTTTTACGTGCAATTTTTTCGGTTCCCAACATCACCGGGGTGTCCTGGTTCATAAAGGTAATCCAGTGCTTAATCTCGTGCCTCAACGGTCGTTGGTCGCTGATCATTAATGCACCAAACGATTTGTGGTTCCGTTTATCGGTTATAAGCTGACGGAATGTTTGTTTCATTTCGAGCGGGATAGCAGCACGCGAACGCAGCTCACGATAAAACTGATCGAACGACTTGTTTGCCAGCCGCTTGTACACAAAGTAAGTTCGAACCGACAACTTCTGAATAAATAATTGTAGAAATTCCCAGTTACCAAAATGCCCGGTTACCGCGATAACATTTTTCCCTTTCGCTATGTACTCCTCAACTTTGTCCAGCCCCTCAATCTGCAACCTTTTCTCTTCTTTTTGAACATTCAGGTGGGTGAAATAGAGGGTTTCGATAAACATATCGCAAAAGCTGTGGTAAAAAGATTTTTCTATTTCTTTCTTTTCTTTTTCTGATTTTTCAGGAAAAGAATTGTTCAGGTTCGTTGATACAACTTTTTTCCGATACCGCACAACACGGTATACAAAAACATACAACAAATCAGAAAAAAGGTAATGAAACTCTAAAGGGAAAAGCTGCATTGGCCAGGTGGCCCCCAGCAATATGTAATAACCAATACTCTTCTTCATGTTTACTTGTTCAGTATAATTTTAGCAAGTATTGCATCTTTAATAGCGGGTGCAATATTACTAAAATATTCTGTCAGCTCCTGCTCCGTGGGATTATTTTCCAACAATGAAGTCAAACGCTGATATTCTTCGCCGCTGATTTTTTCTTTAATTATGCCGGACTGTTCATCAGGTTTTGTTTCTCCAAGCTGTAACTCAAGCTTGGCAGCTTCCAGTATTTCACGTGCCTGATCTTTAACCGGATCGTGCTGTTTACCACCAAAGCCGTCGCGCAACGACCAGCTCGAATAATCATAGTGCAGGTTGTTGATTAATTCAACTTTTTCATCATCGTTACCAAATATCTTTTTTAACAGCAAGCTTGTTTTTACACGCCAAGCATCAAAATCGACATTCTTTTGACCCAAATCCTGAATCAAAGCTTCTAAAATTTCTATTTTCTTCTTATCCATCTTTTTTATTACCTAAATGGCGATTTACAATTTCGTAAAAAATATTGAAATAGTTATTGTTTGTGGCTATTATATTCCCATTATCAATATAGTGATTGCCCCCCTCAAAATCGCAAACCTTACCACCAGCCTGTTTCACAATAAATGCCCCGGCTGCCACATCCCAGGCATGAAGCCCATATTCCCAGAAAGCATCGAAGCGCCCACAAGCAACATAGCAAAGGTCAATGGCTGCCGACCCAAGTCTTCTGATACCACTCGTTTGCTCCATTAATTCGAGCATTGCATCAAAGTAATTGCTAATTTTCGAAAAGTTGGTGTATGGAAACCCGGTTACAACCAAAGCATGTTTGTTAGAGTCGGTATTGCTAACCCGTATCTCATCTCCGTTCAGGTAAGCCGCTGAACCCTCCCATGCATAAAACATTTCGCCATGCACAATTTCATATACTATGCCCATGATAAGCGCATCGCCGCGCATAAGGGCGATACTGATGGAATGAGGGGCCAAACCGTGAATAAAATTTGTAGTGCCGTCAATAGGGTCAATTACCCAATTGTAAATCTCTCCCTTTTTTGAACTGGTGCCTTCTTCAACAACAAAACCCGACTCGGGCAAACGTTCTGAAAGCCCTTTTACCAACATTTCTTCCGACAATTTATCGATTGAAGTCACAAAATCATTTTGTCCTTTCTCTTCAACCTGTTCATCGGGCTTAAAATTTTCACGCTCTTCCCGTATCATTTTGGCTGTTTCGAGCACCAAATCCTGAACATCGAAACACAATTTTTTTATATCAACCATAAGTAGTTATTTTTTTATAATTTTTGTAACCTGACGATTATTTCCAACCTTTACGGAGACAATGTACATGCCACTTGCAATATTATCAGATGAAACAAACAGATCAACATAGTTGTTCCCGGCAAAAGAGGTGTGCCCCTGTAATTTCTTCACAATACGCCCTTTTAAATCAGTCACGATAACATTATATTGCTTGTGCGCTTCAGCATAAAAAATAAGGGTAGCCTTTGTGCTAAAAGGAGAAGGCACACAAGATACAGACTGCATGTTACCGGCATAATTTTCTGTTGACGTGTAAACACTGTTTTTCTCTCCCGGTGTACCTCCCTCGTAACCAGCCATCCACGAAGCGGCCTCGCTATTATCTGCTGCCGGGCCTGAAAGTTCAATTGTCGCTGCCGTGTTGTATGGCG
>JAGYOI010000056.1 GCA_018399395.1 Prolixibacteraceae bacterium | reverse complement strand
TCGAAGGACTTAACAAAGAACAACGAAACGCGGTTGAAAACATTATTGGACCCAGTCTGGTAATTGCAGGAGCAGGCTCAGGCAAAACCCGCGTTTTAACCTTTCGCATAGCACACCTTATGCGAATGGGCAACCCGCCATCGTCGATATTAGCCCTCACCTTTACCAATAAGGCTGCCCGTGAAATGAAAGAACGTATTGCCGACATCGTTGGCAACAATGTAGCCAGGCACCTTTGGATGGGAACCTTTCACTCCATTTTTGCCCGTATACTGCGCGTAGAGTCTGCCGCCCTTGGCTACCCGTCGTCTTTTACCATTTACGACACTACCGACTCGAAAAGCCTCCTCCGGAGCATCATCAAAGACATGCAACTGAACGACAAAACCTATAAGGTAAACACTGTTCGAGGACGCATATCAGCAGCAAAAAACAGTCTGATAACAGCCCAAAACTATGCGAAAAACAGCGAAATAACCGAATACGACAAGAGCATACGCATGCCGCGTATTTCTGAAATTTACAAAGAATATACCCGCAGGTGTAAGGTTGCCGGGGCTATGGATTTCGATGACCTTTTAATGAATACCAACCTGCTTTTCCATAAACACCCCGAAATTCTTCACAAATATCAGGATAAATTCCGCTTTGTGCTGGTAGATGAGTACCAGGACACCAATTTCTCGCAGTACCTTATTGTGAAAAAGCTGGCATCGCACCATAAAAACATTTGTGTGGTTGGCGATGATGCACAAAGTATTTATTCCTTCAGGGGTGCACGCATCGAAAACATCCTCAATTTCAGGAACGATTACCCGGGCTATAAAACCTTTAAACTGGAACAGAATTATCGTTCAACACAGAATATTGTTAATGCCGCTAACAGCATTATCAAACAAAACAAGCGTCAACTTCAAAAAGATGTGTTTTCGGAGAAAGAGACCGGTGAAAAAATCAAAATCATCCAGGCCCTTACCGATAACGAAGAGGGAATTTTAGTGGCCAGTGAACTAAACGAACATCGACTTTCTGTTCATGATCAGTTTTCAGATTATGCAATTTTGTACCGCACCAATGCACAATCCCGTATCTTCGAAGAACAACTCCGCAAACTCAACCTGCCGTATAAAATATTCGGTGGTTTATCGTTTTACGAACGAAAAGAAATCAAGGACCTGCTGGCTTATTTTCGAATTACGGTTAACAGCAGCGACAATGAAGCCTTAAAGAGAGTTATAAACTATCCGGCACGTGGCATTGGGCAAACCACACTCACAAAAGTTGAACAAAAAGCCAATGAAGAAGGCGTAAGTATTTGGGAAGTAATCACCAATCCCGACCGATATCCGGCCGGCCTGAACAAAGGCACCCTCTCCAAGATTGAAAAATTTATAGCCCTGATTAACAGTTTCAAGCAACAATTAATCGAAAATTCGGCATACGAAATAGCATTAACCATAGCCCGGCATTCAGGATTAACCGATGAATTATATAAAGATAAAACAACTGAAAACCTGAGCAAATTCGAAAATGTGCAGGAATTACTTAATGCTATTCAGGATTTCTCAATTAACGCCCTAGAAGAGGGACGTCCGAACAAACTTGAAAATTACCTCGAAGAGGTTGCCCTCATTACCGACCTGGACACCGAAACAGAAGAAGACAAAAATAAAATCACACTAATGACGGTACATTCGGCCAAGGGGCTTGAATTCAAAAATGTATTCATCGTTGGTGTTGAAGAAAATGTTTTCCCATCTAATTTTTCCGGGGTACTTACCCCCGATAACCTTGAAGAAGAAAGGCGCTTGTTTTATGTAGCCCTTACACGGGCCATGAACAATGCATGGGTGTCTTTTGCCCGGCAACGATATCGTTATGGCCAGTTAATGTTTGGTGAACCAAGCCGCTTTATTGGTGAAATTGATGACAACTATGTGGTATTGCCCGACAATCTTAACATGCCATCTTTCCTCAACGAACCCGATGACAATGTAGTGTTCAACCGGCAACGCAACCAGCAAGCCACCACAAGAAGAACAATTACACCACCCCGCCGAACCGCAACACCAAATTCATCGAAACCACAACTTTCGAACCGGCTTACAAAACTCAAACAAGCACAAGGCAGGCCGGCATTTCAGGCCGATGACCCGGCTAAAGTACAAATTGGTGTTAACGTTGAACATCAACGCTTTGGGCGCGGTAAAGTTATCGACATGGAAGGCGATGGCCCCAACAAAAAAGCTATTGTACTGTTTAGCAATGCAGGGCGTAAACAATTGCTGTTAAAATTTGCACGCCTAAAAGTTGTAGATTAGCAAAAACAACACATTTTTTTTATCTTTATATTTGTTTATTAAATTTGCACAGCTTCGTTGACAGGATTATTTGAAATCCTAACCTTCAAAAGCTTACATAAAATAAAATTTCTACTTTAACACAATATCGATGGATTACAATTCGAACAGAAAAAAACTGATAATGCCGGAATACGGCAGAAATATCCAAAACATGGTTGACCACACGGTAACAATAGAAGACCGGGAAGAGCGTCAACGTGCAGCTCAAACAATCATCGACGTGATGGGGAACCTGTATCCCTATCTGCGCGACATCGACGATTTCAAACATAAACTTTGGGATCACCTGGCAATCATGTCAGAATTTAAACTCGACATTGATTATCCTTACGAACCGCCATCACCGGCCATGCTTAACGAAAACCCAAAACCAATTCACTATAAAACAGGCAGGTTTAAGTACCGCCATTACGGTGCTTTGGTTCAGGATATGATCAAAAAAACCATTGAATTTGAAGAAGGCCCTGAAAAGGAATCGCTGATTCAAATGCTGGCCAACCATATGAAAAAATGCTACCTCAACTGGAACAAGGAACACGTTGATGACGAAAAAATAATGGAAGATTTCAATGAACTATCTAAAGGCGAAATTGATGTCCCTGACGATTTTCAACTGAAAGAGACAAAAGATTTAATTTACCGCAAAAAAAAGCAACAAAACAACGGGGGCAAAAGGCAATCGAGAAAAAGATAGTTCAAACTGATAACAACAAAAACTTTATATGTCAGGTTTTGTAATTGAAGGGGGCAAACGCCTTCACGGGGAGCTTCAGCCACAAGGTGCAAAAAACGAAGCGCTACAGGTTATTTGTGCCGTACTTTTAACTTCCGAAGAAGTAACCATTAAGAACATACCCGAAATAAGTGACGTGCTCCTTTTAATTGATATTCTTCGCGTATTGGGTGTTTCAATTAAGAAAAACGGAAAAGGCAACTACACTTTTTGTGCAAAAGATGTTGACCCCAAAGTTCTTAAAACAGAAGAATTTAAAGATATAGCTGCAAGCCTCCGGGGCTCTGTAATGATATTGGGGCCAATGCTCTCCCGCTTCGGTTATGGTTTTGTGCCTCAACCCGGTGGTGATAAAATCGGACGACGAAGGCTCGATACCCATTTCATTGGCTTTGAAAAAATGGGCGCTGAATTTATTTACGACTCACAGAATAACATGTTCGAGATTTCAGGTAAAAACCTAAAAGGTTGCTACATGTTACTCGACGAAGCCTCCGTAACCGGAACGGCAAACCTTTTAATGGCATCGGTAATGGCCGAAGGCATAACAACCCTGTACAATGCAGCTTGCGAACCTTACATTCAGCAACTATGTAAAATGCTAATCTCGATGGGGGCAAACATCAGCGGTGTTGGCTCAAACCTGCTCACCATTAATGGTGTAAAATACCTGAAAGGCTGCACTCATACCATTGCCCCCGACATGATTGAGGTTGGCAGCTTCATTGGCCTGGCAGCTATAACTAAATCGGAGATCACTATTAAAGATGTAAATTACGACCAACTTGGCATCATACCCGACCAGTTTAAGCGACTGGGGATAAACATTGAAAAAAGAGGTAACGATATTTTTATTCCTCAATGCGAGAGCTACCAAATTGAAAGCTTTATCGATGGTTCAATCATGACCATTGCCGATGCGCCATGGCCAGGGCTCACACCCGACTTGCTTAGTGTTTTTCTGGTTGTGGCAACACAGGCAAAAGGAAGTGTACTCATCCACCAAAAAATGTTTGAAAGCCGCTTGTTCTTTGTTGATAAACTAATCGACATGGGTGCACAAATTATTCTTTGTGACCCCCACCGTGCAACCGTTATTGGCCTAAACCACGAACACCAGCTGAAAGGAACAACCATGAGTTCGCCCGATATCAGGGCCGGTGTAGCTTTGCTTATTGCAGCCCTCTCGGCAAAAGGCACCAGTAAAATTTACAACATTGAGCAAATCGACCGTGGCTATGAAGATATCAGCACACGCCTCAACAAAATTGGAGCTAGCATAAAACGAGTTGAATAAATAAGTTAAATATAATAAGTTACTACATGAGAACAATTAGCATCGTAATACTTATACTGCTGGCATTAGTCGCAAAAGCAACTAACCCCCAAAACAATAAGATTGGTATTAACATTAATAATAAAGCCCCAAATATTATAGAAGAAAACCCCGATGGTGCAACGTTTGAATTATACGACCTTAAAGGCAAACTGGTGCTTATTGATTTCTGGGCATCGTGGTGTGGCCCATGTCGCCACGAAAATCCAAACATTGTAGCCAATTATGAAAAATATAAAAATAAAAAATTTACCAATGGCGATGGATTTACGGTTTTCAGCGTATCACTCGATCAAAACAAAAATCGTTGGACAAATGCCATAGAGCAAGACAGCCTGATATGGCCTTACCATGTCAGCGACCTGAAAGGCTGGTATGCCGAGCATGCTAAAACATACCGTGTAAATAGCATCCCTTCAAGTTTTCTGATCAATGGAGATGGTATTATTGTTGCCAAAAACATACGTGGCCCTATGCTAAACAAAACCCTTGATATGCTGCTGGAAGATTAATATTTTTCTTTAGTTCAAAATGCCAAAACAACCTGTTTATCGCTGCAATTAATAGTTGCAGCATTATTTGTCATACAAGATTGTCAGAAATGCGCCAATATGACGCACAATCATATTTGGCAAAATATTTGTAATTTCGCACCGCGTATAAAACAAGAGAAATATGGCAGAAAAAGATAAAAACAATAAAGCTGAAGAAAAAGATAAGAATGTTGACATGAAAGAGGAAAATAAAAAAGTCAACCCAACCGAAAAAGAACTAAAAGAGGAAGCTGCGGAAGAGAAACAAAGCAACTCCAAAAAATCAAAGAAAGACAAGAAGCAAAAAGATAATGAGAAGATTAAAGAGCTGGAAGAAGTAATCAACCAGAAAAACGACCAGTTTATACGTCTCCAGGCCGAGTTCGACAATTACAGAAAGCGTACCCTTAAAGAAAAGATGGAACTCACAAAATCGGCTGGTGAGAACTTGCTGTTGAATATACTTCCATTGGTTGACGACTTTGAGCGCGCTTTAAATTCGATGAACGAATCAGACAAGGACAACCCTGTAAAACAAGGGCTCGACTTGATTTATAAAAGGTTTATTGATTTCCTCAGCCAAAACGGAGTAAAAGAAATTGAAGCCATTGGGCAGGAATTCGACACCGATCTGCACGAAGCAATTACTAAAATACCCGCACCATCAGAAGAACTAAAGGGTAAAATCGTTGATGTAGTGCAAAAAGGTTATATGCTTAACGATAAAGTAATTCGCTATGCTAAAGTTGTTATTGGAGAATAAATATTTTAAGGAGGAATAATGAGCAAACGCGATTACTACGAAGTACTGGAAGTAACTAAAAGTGCATCAGCCGAAGAAATAAAAAAAGCCTATCGTAAAAAAGCACTTCGATATCACCCCGATAAAAATCCGGATGATAAAGAATCGGAAGAAAAATTCAAAGAAGCCGCTGAGGCTTATGAGGTTTTAAGCAACCCCGAAAAAAGACAACGCTACGATCAGTTTGGCCACTCCGGAATGGGTGGAGCCTCAGGTTTTAGCGGACAAAATATGGATATGGACGACATCTTCTCGATGTTTGGTGATATCTTTGGCGGCCACTTTGGTGGTGGTGGAGGCTTTGGCGGCTTCGGAGGCTTTGGCGGTGGCGGACGTACCCGTAGCCAACGTGTTACCAAAGGGCAAAACCTAAGGGTGAAAGTTAAATTATCGCTCAGTGAAATTGTTAATGGTGCCGAAAAAAGAATTAAGGTAAAAAAGTACATCAAATGTACAAGCTGTAACGGCAGTGGTGCCCAGGACAGTTCATTTTCAACATGTTCAACATGTAAAGGAACAGGACAAGTTACCAGGGTATCAAACACTTTCCTCGGACAAATGCAAACCACTTCGGCCTGCCCAACTTGCGGTGGTGAAGGAAAAATAATCAAAAATAAATGTACATCATGTTACGGTGAGGGTATTGTCAAAGGCGAAGAAGTAATCACCATCAATATTCCGGCCGGTGTAGGCGAAGGCATGCAACTCTCGATGAGCGGGAAAGGAAACGCCGCCCGACGGGGAGGTATCAACGGTGATCTTATCGTACTTATACAGGAAGAAGAACACCCCGACCTTATTCGTGATGGAAACGACTTGATTTACAACCTTTTCCTTAGCCTGCCCGATCTGGCACTCGGCACTACCGCTGAAATACCTACCGTTGAAAGTAAAGTTAAAGTCAAAATCGATGCCGGCACACAACCCGAAAAAATACTTCGCTTAAGAGGCAAAGGTGTACCCGACATTAATGGTTATGGCCGTGGCGACCTACTCGTTCGCATACATGCCTGGGTTCCAAACAAGCTCAATAACGAGGAAAAAAAGCTTTTGGAACAATTATCAACTCAACCTAATTTTCAGGAATATCCAAACAAAAATTCAGCAAAGAAAGAATTTTTCAAAAAAATGAAAGATATCTTTGATTAAGATAAGCACACCAAAACATTACAAGCCGGCCATAAGCCGGCTTTTTTTATAGCCAACACTAATATAACATTCTGATAATTAGATGTATTTATAATAAAAAATGCTTAACTTCGTTATACCTAAAAACTAAACACTTAAATACATAAAGATGATTCCTTTTTTAATTGCACTCTCCATTTTCATTATCGCTGTAGTTACAGTTATAGTACGAGAAAATAGAAAGAAGAAATAGGTTGAAATAAAAAAAGAGCTACATTTAAAATGCAACTCTCTTTTGTGGAGAATATGGGAGTCGAACCCATGACCTTCCCGATTGCTTTCGGGACGCTCTTGCCAACTATGTTTTTTGTATAGTCCTGAAATGGGTTGATTTAAAAAATGTTAGATAATAAGTTAACCACAGGTTATTTTAGATGAAATTTGTTTGCAATTTGTATACAAAAAAGAGTTACAAATTTTTATTTTGTAACTCTCTTTTGTGGAGAATATGGGAGTCGAACCCAT
>JAGYOI010000055.1 GCA_018399395.1 Prolixibacteraceae bacterium | reverse complement strand
TAAGTGATTTTATGTATCCCTTGTTGGGATGTTGCTATTTTGATCCATTTACCCTTGTCAAGAACCGATTGATCAATATATGTATCTTGAGCAATAGTGTATATTGGCAAACAAATGAATAAAATTATTAATATTGAAAAATATTTCATATCATTGTGACGTTTCTACTATTAAACGGAATCCGTTACGTAATATTATCAATTATTTTATTTTAGTTCTGTAAAATAACATTAACATCTTTTGCGTTTATAGTATTGCTTACACTTATTGTTGTATATAAGATGTGTAAGTCCTTTTTTGTTTAAAAAATTTATGCAATATTAAAGAAACATTCTCAATGCAATAAGTATTAAATCATTTTAATTATATTTGTTGCAAAACAGATAATAATATTTTGGAAAATGAGACAATTATCTTTTTGGTTCATGTTATTGATGATTAGTCTGATAGGCTGTCAGTCACAATCAGTGCAAAATCGTTCAGGTCAATCATCCCGGACTATTGGTTGGAATGTAAATGATATGGAAGTATTCGGTTTTGAAGATCCGGAGTATATTGAACAAGAAACTGGTCCCGGTTTGGTTTTCGTGCAAGGCGGTACTTTTATTATGGGCCGCATTGACGAAGATGTAATGGGTGATTGGGATAATATCCCCAGAAGGGTAACGGTGGCTTCATTTTACATGGATGAAACTGAGGTTACCAATTACGATTACAGGCAGTATTTGGCCTGGCTAGGTACTGTTTATCCTAATTCCGACAAGAAAGAACAAGCAACACCTGATACATTGGTTTGGCGGAGTCCTCTGGCATATAATGAGCCTTATGTGAATAATTACCTGCGCCATCCATCATACAGTAACTACCCGGTAGTTGGCGTAAGTTGGGAACAGGCGAATGATTATTGTAACTGGAGAACGGATAGGGTTAATGAATATTTGTTGATTGAAAACGGCTATTTGTCTCTTGATTCAACACAACAAGGTAGTGACGTTTTTACTACAGAGGCATATTTGTCGGGTGATTATGAAGGTGTGCCCGGAGAACAAGAAGAAAAAATACGTTGGGAAAACGGTCTTTTGTTACCCAATTACCGCCTGCCTACTGAAGCTGAATGGGAATACGCAGCTTTAGGCCTTATTGGCGAATCAGATGGTGAGCTTCTTACCGAAAGAAGAATGTATCCATGGGATGGTTCATACCTGAGACAGGAAAGTCAGGATAAAAAAGGCCAAATGAAAGCAAACTTTGTTAGAGGACGTGGCGATTACATGGGAATGGCCGGTGCTTTAAACGATGGTGCCGATATTACTGCCGATGTTTTCTCATTTAGCCCTAACGACTATGGCCTTTATAATATGGCCGGTAATGTAAACGAGTGGGTAGCTGATGTTTACAGACCCTTGTCGCCTATGAATGTTGAAGAATTTCAACCTTACCGTGGCAATGTAATTACCGAGTATCAACGAGATAATGATGGAAGCATTATTTTTGATGAGTTTGGACAGCCGGTTATCGATACAATTGCCGATTACAGAAATTTTGTAGATGGTGATTATCGTACTGTGACTATTGACGGAAATGATTGGACAACTGTAAGGCCTGATGAAGAATCAGGAAACGAACAAACAACAAATTCAATGTATGTTCAAAGCGATAACCCTGGAGTAATCAGTTCCCGAATTACTGACCGTTCGCGTGTTTATAAAGGTGGTTCGTGGAGCGACAGGGCATACTGGTTGAACCCGGGATCACGCCGTTACCTCGATCAGAAGGAAGCAAAAGCTGATATCGGTTTCAGATGTGCCATGACGCGGCTGGGGCCTCCTAAAGTAGCCAAAAAATAGATATTATATAAGAAGAATATTCTAATCCCACTTAACGGTGGGATTTTTTTATTGATGAAACCCGGTGAAAATTTTGTTTTGAGATAATTTTACAGCTATGATTACGACAGAAAAATTGCATGCCCTTTTTCTTAGATATCCTGCCATTTATACTGATAGCCGAAAAGCTGAATCGGGTGGAATATTTTTTGCGCTTAGGGGTGAACGTTTCGATGGAAACCGTTTCGTTGCAGATGCTTTGAACAGCGGGGCTAATCTTGCTGTAACTGATGATCCATCGTTTAATTTACGCGAAGATTGTATCGTGGTTGATGATGTACTTAAAACTTTACAACAACTTGCTAATTTTCACAGGCATTATTTAAATCTTCCTGTTCTTGCAATAACAGGAACAAACGGTAAAACAACCACAAAAGAACTAATACGCGAAGTTCTTGCTGAAAAATACAAGGTTGTATCAACAAAGGGAAACCTTAACAATCATATTGGCGTTCCGCTCACCCTGCTTTCAATGGAAAAATATCATGAAATTGCAATTGTTGAAATGGGGGCAAATCATTTAGGCGAAATAGCCGAACTGTGCTCTATAGCTGAGCCCGATTTTGGGTTGATTACCAATGTAGGCAAGGCTCATCTTGAAGGGTTTGGCTCATTTGAAGGCGTTAAGAAAACAAAGGGTGAGTTGTACAGGTATATTGCCCGTAGCGGGAAAGGCATCTTTATTAATGCCGATAATAAGGACCTGAAAGAAATGTTGTTTGGGAATCAAATTAAGTATACTTATGGTTCTTTTTCATCTGGCGCTGATTTGAAAGGAGAACCGGCCGACAATCAGCTTTTTTTAGTCATAAAAACGTTGTTCCCAAAAGGGTGGTTGTATTTAAAATCGAAGCTTATTGGTATTTATAATTTTGAAAATATTATGGCTGCTGCCCGTGTCGGTTTGTTTTTTGATGTTGACCCGGTCGATATTCAACATGCTATAGTATCCTATGAGCCTGATAATAACCGGTCGCAACTTCTCAAGAAAGGGGGAGCCGATATTTTAATCGATTGCTATAATGCCAATCCTACAAGCATGCAGGCCTCAGTGAAAAATTTCATAAATATTAATCGTGAAAACAAAGTAGCTGTGCTTGGCGATATGCTTGAACTTGGAGAAGTTTCAGAAATTGAGCATCAAAAAATTGTTGACCTTATAAAAGGTGCTGGCTTAAAATCGGCTTTTCTGGTAGGTGAGCATTTTGCAAAAACGCAGTCGCCTGATCATTTTAGGAAATTTCGGAATGTAGATGCATTAATTGAAGAATTGAAAAAGTGGGACTGGAATAATAGATTCTTTTTTATTAAAGGTTCGAGAGGTTTAAAACTGGAAAAGATAGTTGATCACATATAAAAAAAACCCGATACGTTATTTGTACCGGGCTTAGATTTTGGGTTGTAAACTTTATTAATTTTCTTTTGATACTTCCAACACTTCTTTAAATGCTTGTTCGAAAGTTTCTTTTGGCAGAGCACCCATTGCCATTTGTGGTTTACCTTCTTTAGGGATAAACAATATCGAAGGAATGCTTTGAATGCCAAATAATGATGCCAATTCTTTTTGATCCTCAGTATCTACTTTATAAATGTTCAGTTTTGAACCATATTCCTCCTGAAGCTCTTCAAGAACCGGTGCTACAATTTTACATGGTTGACACCAGTCGGCATAAAAATCGATAACGCAAGGTGCTTCACCTTCGAATTTCCAATCTTTATTTTTTTCGAAATCAAAAACTTTCTCTTTAAATGTGTCGAGGGTTAAATGTTCTAACATAGTTGTCAAATTTTAATTATTATTATTTTCTTATTATCAAAACAATGATCTTTTACTTTTGTTTTACGATGCAAACATACAGCGGATGATTGTTTTTTTGTGTTACTTTTGTCACACATTTATTTATGTACAAAGGATTTGAAGGATGCACGATAATTTTTCGAAATATATTGATAATAAAGTTTTTAAAGTTGTTTCTGGGCAAGCCGATGAACTTGGACTTGAAACATACGTGATAGGGGGGTATGTACGTGACCTGATACTGGAAAGATCATCGAAAGATATTGATATCGTTACAATTGGCAATGGAATAAAGCTTGCAACCCATGTGGCCAAAAAACTCAACAGCAATATCAAAGTAAATGTGTTTAAAAATTTCGGGACAGCACAATTTAAATATAAAGGCACTGACCTGGAGTTTGTAGGTGCACGAAAAGAATCGTACCGCAAGGATTCGCGTAAACCTGTAGTTGAAGACGGAACGATTGAGGACGACCAAAACAGGCGCGATTTTACGATTAATGCATTGGCAATTAGCTTAAACACTGATAGATTTGGAGTACTAATTGATCCCTTTGGGGGTGTTGAAGATTTAGAAAAGAAAACAATTCGTACCCCGCTCGACCCGGATGTTACGTTTGACGATGATCCCTTACGAATGATGAGGGGAATACGATTTGCTACGCAATTGAAATTTAAAATTGAGAAAAAAACACTTGATGCTATTACCCGCAATTGTGATCGGATAGCTATCGTTTCGAAAGAACGGATTGTTGATGAGCTGAATAAAATTATGATGTCAGAAAAGCCATCGATAGGTTTTAAGTTGATGGACAATACCGGCTTGCTTGAGTTGATTATGCCCGAAGTGGCAGCCCTTAAAGGTGTTGAGGTTGTTGACGGGGTAGGGCATAAAGATAATTTCATGCATACGCTGAAAGTTTTGGACCGGATAGCCCCCAACACCCAAAATTTATGGTTGCGCTGGGCCGCCCTGTTTCACGATGTTGCCAAGCCTTTAACCAAGAAATATGTTGATGGGCTTGGCTGGACTTTTCATGGACATAATTATGTGGGATCGAAAGTGATTCCACGCATTTTTCGACGAATCAAACTTCCGTTGAACGATAAAATGAAGTTTGTACAAAAGATGGTAAACCTACACATGCGCCCAATTGTACTTAGCGAAGATGAAGTGACAGATTCGGCTGTGCGGCGTTTGTTATTTGAAGCCGGTGATGATATTGATGAGTTAATGACTTTGTGTGAGGCCGATATAACATCGAAAAATGAAGCAAAGGTAAAGCAGTATTTATCGAACTTTAAACTGGTGCGAAAAAAGCTGAAGGAGATTGAAGAAAAAGATGCGGTTCGAAACTTCCAGCCACCTGTGAAAGGCGAAGAGATAATGGATTTATTTGGTATAAAACCTTGTCGTGAGGTTGGGATAATCAAAAATGCCATAAAAGAGGCTATTCTCGACGGAGAGATCCATAACAATTATGATGAAGCCTATGAATTTATGTTGAAAAAGGCTGATGAACTGGGACTTAAGAGGGGTGGTTAATCTTTTGTTTTTAAGTCAAGAATAACGGGAAGATGGTCGCTGAACCCGTTGTTGTATTTAAACCCGATATACGTGCGGTAAGGCTTTTGTCCCAGGTACTTTTTATCTTTTTCAAGTAAAAACGGTGATTTAACAACATTGAAAAGCGAATCTGAGGTATAGATTGTTCTTTCGGATAAAAGGTTGCCACTTACTATAATCTGGTCTATCATTTCCCATTTTCCGTGATACTTATTGGTTCCTTTACCTTCTTCTGCAAAGCTGTATGCCAGGTTGTACAGACTGTCGGGTGCGGGTTTTCCGTTTAACGGCATAGCACGCAGGTGTTTTTTTACACTTTCATCGAAGGGTGAATCGTTGAAGTCGCCCATGATAACAATGTGAGAAAACGGGGAAATGTTAAAGAGGCTGTCAACAGCATTTCGTAGGGTTTGTGCCGCAAGTGCACGTAATGGTTTGGTTATTAGTGCGCCACCATATTTCGAAGGCCAGTGGTTAACAAAAAAATGTACCGTTTCGTCCCGTACGTATCCTTCAATATGGAGGATATCGCGTGTCGCGTAATTGCTGTCACCTGGTTTTTTAACAGCGTATGTTTGATATTTTACCGGGGCAAACTGATTCTTGTTGTAGAGTAAAGCAACATCAATTCCCCTGTGGTCGGGCGATTCCTTATGGATTATTTTATACCCCATTGCACCCAGCGGGGTATGGTGCAATAAGGCTTCCAGTACACTGCGGTTTTCAATTTCGGCCAACCCTATTATTGCAGGTGCCGACCATTTTGATGAAGCCATTATGGTTTGGTATATACGTTTTAATTTGCGGTAATATTTGCTTTCGTTCCAGTACCGGTCCCGATTGGGTAGAAACTCATCGTCGTTTTTTTCAGGATCATCAACAGTGTCAAATAAATTTTCAACATTATAAAACATAACCCTGTAGGATTTGCGTTCATTTTCCTGGGCTTTCAACGTTAATGAAGAAGCAAAAAAGGCAAAAAATAAAAAGAAAAGTGGAAAAAAGTTATTCCTGATCGTTGTCTTTATCAAAAATTCTTTCATAAGCGCCAATATCGGGGAATTCGTCTGATAGTCGGTCGTTGTTGTTTAAATCGAATGGTACCATTTCCCCATGTTCTATAGAGCCTGCATCGATGGCTGGTGAAAGGGAATCTAACTGATAATCATATTCGGCATAGTCAATAAAAAGCGGGTCGAGATTAATAAGGCTTGATTCAAAGTTTTCCTGTCGGGCATTGTATACACTGTCTGAGATTTTTACCAGGCTGTTTTTGAAATTGTAATTGAATGCATAATCCTTATTCTGTCCAAATTCAACTTCAGAGGATAGATTTCCCCAAATAATGGAGCTGTTCCAATCTGCTTTAACTAAATCGAATATCTGGGCAATGGTGTCGTTGCCCTGAGGTATTATCAGCTGGTTTGTAATGGCCACCGAGGCAGCCTGGCGGTTTGAATAACCGCTCCAGTAGTTGGCAAGGGTACAATGAGTGAAATCGTAACTTCCTCCGGCTAAAAGTGCAAGGTAGTTTCCACAGTCAGCTATTAGAGTGTTGGTTGCTGTAATATTTCCTTTTATGGCAAACAAGCCGGCATACCCCATGTGTTCGATCCGGGTATTGTGAAGAATTACATTTGACATGCCTTCGTATTCGATAGTGCCTGCCTGCAATCCAATACGGGCATTTCTTATATTTACATTTTCAAATACATGAGTTGTGTTGTCGTTTGGATACAATAAAATACCATACCATTGATCCGGAATATCTTCGTACATTGTTTCAAGCCTGTCGCCCGAAAAGTAAATGGGCATTGTTGAAGTTCCTTTAGCGATGATGGTACCAAGTGATGCCAGTACTGCATCTTTGTGAAAATATATTTTGGTGCCGGGTTCAATGGTTAAAACGGCGTTGCTGTCAACCAGTGCATAGTCATATATCAAATATGGCTTGTCTTTAGTCCATGTAGTTGTTTCAATTACTTTGGTTTTAATGGGGTGGAAATCCTGACCCCATGCCAGCAGATTTACATCCTGGATATTTTTGTTGGTTATAAAAACAATAGAATCCTGAACAATCATAGGTTGATTCGATCCATTCGGATCGACTGTAAGCTCTACAAAAATATACATGCTGTCGTTTGCAGCCAGTTCAATATCTCGAGCTTCATTTGCCATTTCTCCGTCAATGTTTAGCCGGTATGCCGATTCGTCGAGACCGGCTA
>JAGYOI010000054.1 GCA_018399395.1 Prolixibacteraceae bacterium | reverse complement strand
TGTGAACGACATTGCTTTCCAAACCAATATTTTAGCCCTAAACGCAGCTGTTGAAGCCGCACGGGCAGGAGAACACGGCAAAGGCTTTGCCGTTGTGGCACAGGAAGTACGCCGGTTGGCTGAAAACAGTCGCAAAGCTGCCGATGAAATAACCAAGATTTCGGAGAAGTCGGTTAGCATTACAACCAATGCACACGAGTTTATGATGCAAATTGCTCCTGAAATTGAGAAAACATCGCAGCTCGTGAATGAAATTACTACTTCGGGCAACGAACAAAGTAATGGTGCTTCTCAAATCAATAACGCCATACAGGATTTGAATATTGTTATCCAGCAATATGCATCTACCGCCGATGAGATGGCTCAAAATTCAAAAGTCCTGAATAAAGAAGCCGATGATCTGGAGAAAAGTATTCGCTTTTTCAATGTTGAAGAATAACCAATAATAAATTTCTGTTCAATGATTAAAAAATTTAAAATCAACATACAGCCAAAATCAATTATGCTGCTTTTAGCCTTCATTTTGCTAAGCAATGCATGTTCAAGAAACGAACAAGAGCAAAAAAATGCAGAAATGATTGATGCAATTACCTACACCGATACAATCAACTTTGTAGGACACTGGCTAAACGAAGGAATCCGCGAAGATTTTGTGAAAAATATTGCACGGGTTTATGAATTTGAAAACCAAAACATCAAGGTTAATTTGAAATTTCCCGAGGATATTTACTACGATAAAAATGATCGGCTAAGCAACCAAAAATATATCGCAAGGGTTATCGAAGAGGATCTGGCTAACTGGGATATTTTACGCATAAACGGGGAATATCAGGAATTAACTAAGATTTTAAACGATCCCGACTGGGCAAAAAAGCACTTGGTTGATTTCAGTCAGATTGAGGAATTCCGGGAAGGTACAATCCCTGAATTGCTAACAGATGAAGCTAAGGCCGCCTGGAACGGTATTATTCCGGGACCATACGTCGAAGGCCAGTATTGGGCAGTTTGGGCAAACAAAGAAGTAGCCGATAAAATTGGCATTGAGGTTAAACAATTTGGAATGACCTTTGATGACTTTGCAAACTACCTGAAAGCAACTTACCGGTACAATCAAAATAATCCTGATGACTATATCATCCCGATTTATGAGTCGTACGTTTGGGAAACAACCATGTCAATTGCCATTAACCTTTATTCATCATTACTCAATGACCGTGAAGAATTTCTATCGGGAACCATTACCGAGAAAAGACTACAGGCCTGGGGCAAAACCCTCGAAGCCATGGAAAGCATTGCAAAATATGACCCCATAAATCCCAAATGGGAGGAAACGGAATGGGGTAACACCCACAATATGATGTTAGATGGCAAATGTTTGTTTTATGTAAATGGTTCGTGGATGTATAACATCTGGGAAGTAATCGACAGTGAAAAGGTTTTGAACTGTTTGCCCTGCGAATATCCGGCTTTTAAAACCCATATAACTTATCCGGCTTCCTATCCGGTTACTTGGGGCGTGCCAAAAAATGCTCCGCACAAAGATAAGGCCGTGAAGTTTCTATTAGCCATGAACAAACCCAACATTGCCGAAATGTGGAGCCGTTATACCAAATGCCCTACCGGTATTAAAGGAAACTTGTCGAATGCTGCCCTGGGAGGCGATCAGTTTGAAGAATTTGTACGACAGATACAGGATCATTTCGGAACAAACACCTATCGCTATTACGAAACCAGTTCATGGGTTTTAAACGATCAGCATACTAACACACCCATCTATTTCAGGGAAGTAGTTGAAGGTAAAATGACTGCTGACGAAGCAATGACTGCCATTCGAAGTAGTATAGGACAATAAGGTTTTATCACAACCTGCAAACGATAACGATTTTTAAAACCAACTGTAATTATTTTTATAATTTTACAGTTGGTTTTTTTATTACCTTACTTTGATCTTAATTGATATAATATGAAGAATTTTTTGAGTTTTTTGATCATCATTGTTCTTTTTCAATCGTGCGATACCCAACAAGCACAATATATCAAAAACAGCGGACTGATATTTGGGACGTATTATCAACTTACATACGAAAGTCCCAATGGCGAAGACCTACATGCAGAAGTTAAAGACCTGCTAAACCAGTTGGACAATTCATTTTCGACGTACAACCCCAATTCAACTGTTTCGAAAGTCAACCAGAACATTCCTGTTCAGCCCGATACGCTTTTCTTTAACGTATTCAATAAAGCACAGGAAATTTCATCGCTTACCAATGGCGCGTTTGATGCTACCGTTGCCCCAATGGTTAATGCATGGGGGTTCGGCTTCAAAAAGAAAGAAAATATAACACAACAACGAATTGACAGTATAAAAGCATTTACCGGTTATTCAAAAGTGCATCTCGAAAACGGGAAAATTATAAAAGAAGACCCGCGGCTGATGCTCGATTTTAGTGCCATTGCCAAAGGCTATTCGGTTGATATCGTGGCTGATTTTTTGCGCAAAAAAGGCTGCAGTAACTGTCTGGTTGATATTGGCGGGGAGGTGGCCGCATTCGGGCAAAATCCATCAGGGGCAACCTGGCGGGTTGGCATAAACGAGCCCAACGATAACGAGCCCGTAAACGCCCGCGAATTACAGGCCATCGCTTCGATAAAAAATAAAGCTATGGCTACCTCGGGCAACTACCGCAACTTTTACATCGAAAACGGGGAAAAATTTGCCCACACCATCAATCCAAAAACGGGTTACCCGGTAAATCACAATCTGCTAAGCGCTACTATCGTGGCCGATGATTGCATGACTGCCGATGCACTGGCAACGGCATGCATGGTAATAGGAACCGATTCGGCACAAAAATTGATAAGCGAACTTGACAATGTTGAAACCTTTTTAATATATGCTAATAAAACTGGAACAAACCAGGTATTTATGACCGATGGATTTCAGGATTTGATAATAAATGAATAAATTCACAAAAAATAAAAAATGATAACCATGCGTGTTGCTGTCATCTTTTTCTTCATTGTAATGTTTACCAGCCTGGTTAAGGCCCAGGTGCAGATTGATATTCCACAGCCTTATGGCAATAGCTTTATTGAATCGGAATTGATTGAGGAAGTAAGCATTTTACCACTGAAATACGAGCAGTACGGACTTGTACGAACCGACATGGAAATGAAAGTTGACGGTGAAGATTATTTTATACTCGACAACCAAAACTCACAATGTGTTTATCACTTTAACAGTGGGGGCGAACTGGCCGATACCATACGCATACCCAAAGGAAAAACGGATAAAAACCGCCCACAGCTCAACAACCCGGCTTGGTTTAGCATCAATCCGTACGATAAACAAATTGAAATATACCGGTTTGAAAATTCAACCATTAACCGGTTTACATATAACGGGAAATACCTTGGCAAAATTGAACTGGAGGTTACCCCCTCAGATTTTGCAAGAAACAAAAAAGGTGAATATTGGGTGTATGCAGGTTGGAACAACAGCGAAACACAGTACCGGCTAATCAAAACAAATGCCCAGGGCTCGGTTATTGGCCGTGAACTGCGTTTGGTATCAAAATGTACCCCCACCGAAGGTTTTGCTTTTTTTGCCACGCCCGATCGCATCTTGTTCTGGGAGCTTTTGAATCATAACGTTTACGCCATTGAAAACGATATAATATCACAACTTTACGAGTTCAATTTCGGTGCCCACAACCTGCCACGCGATTACCACATGATGCACTCAGAAGAATCGTTTACCCATATTAACCAGGCCGGCTATTACAGCATGAAAAAGGTGCTGGAAAACGAAACTTTCACCTATTTCTTCCTGAATTTCTCGAACATGCAACAACGTGAAATGTTTCACGTGCTGCACAATAAAAACAGCGGCGCTGTGCATGTTTATACCGAGAATTCATCAATTGGGGCTTTCGACAAGGCCCAGTATCTCACCGAAAATAATGAGCTTGTCTTTTTAGTGTCGCCACGCCAAATAAGAAGACTTTTAAGCAGTGGCACAAGTTTTATACCCGCACCATTTGCCAATTTACCCAATGAAATACGCAAATACCGTAACCCGGTAATACTGAAAATTAAATTACAGGAAGGCGGGGCAGATAATACTACACCAACAGAAGATGACTACTTCGACGATTCAGATAACGACAACATGTATTTTGACTACTGATCGCTCAGGTGCAGCCCCTCGAAAGGAATTTTTTTGGCGTTTTTCTGCTCTATCTTATCCCAGCTTTGGGCACAGGTAATTCCGCGGCTCAACATATTTTTGTTTCCGCCAATATGCATATTCGGAAATTTATGGTCGCTTTTAAACATTACTTGTATGGCCAACCCTAAAAATGCCAGGGCCAGCAAAGCAACAACTACCAAAAGTGTAATCAATATTGTATTCATAAATAATCTCCTCCGTTAAAACAGGACACAAAGGTATTAATTTTTATTGTTCTTATCGGTTGAACGGTACAAGTTTAACAGATTTTTAGCATTTCCCTTTTCTCCTGCCTTTATGCCCTTTCGGTTCAACAGTTCAAATGCCTCATCTTCAAGTACTGTCTTTTCAACACCGTTTGCAAGGCAAAAGTTCAACCATTTTAATATTTTAAAGGCATCGAAAAGATGAAAAAAGCGTTTCTTGAAAACTGTTGCATTGCTGCAATTTTGCTTCAAATTGTTCAGTTGATCCACAAAACCTGATTCTTCAAAAAAAGCTGCAAGAAGCTTATTGTCTGACAACTCACCTGAACTTGTTATGGTCATTTCATATAACGACTCTACGTTAAAGAAAAATTCACGTAATATATCAAACAATAGGAGCGGGTAGGTATAATAAAGGTCGCGGTTACCCTCAACAAACTGCTTTAGGGCGGGGCCGGTACCAAAAGGCACGCGTGTAGATATGCGGGATGAAGGGTAGACAGTTGTTTCGTTAATCTCCCCTACCACTCCCAAGGGCATAAGCTTGTGCAAAAAATAGAAATCCTCGCCTGCCTTGCGGCGGTTCATGCCCCCTTGCGCAACATAAGCTGATGCTTTAACGGCAAAACAAGAACCAACGGTATAAATTGAATTTGGAAAACCTGTATATTCTTTCGCATGTTTATAATAGCGCATGTACAGCTCGTAGAGAACTACGGCACCGCCATGCTCAACAGCCTCAAATGGATGTTCAAAATAAAGGGTAGCTGCAACCTGATTTGAGTGGTTTGAAAAATGATGATAAACCGCTTCGAAGTAATTTTCAGCTACAACGGTATCGGCATCAAGTGAGAGAATGATTCCATCGGAATTATTAACCCGATTAAATAACGAAACGGCCCAATCCATACCAATTTTTCGTGCCCAGCCTGCCCCTGCATGTTTTACAGGCAGGTTTGTGGCATAAACCGATGAAATATGAAGCCAATCAGGTGTTTGGGGCTTAATTATTTCAATTTGATCAATGGTTAAAAGGTTCTGGTTTTTAATCTCAGGAACATCCCCTTCCGAATCATTGACAACTACCATTACTTCAACATTACACACGGGCTTCTTGCAAGCAATGAGCGATTCTAAAGTATAAGTAAGTTCAGGTTCATTATAGCAAGGGACTACCACAATCATTTCTGGAATAATTTCGGCACAATCAGGCTCAAAAAAGAAAGCCTTGTTTTGTTTGTTCAGATAATTGTCGGCAAATCCCATACAATAGACAATAGATTTTAGACAAAAGGTTATAGACTAATGTGCAAATAAAAGCCGTGTACGAAAATACATACACGGCTTCAATTTACAATCTTATTATGCTTTATTTATTCGATTTAGCATAACGGTTGTTCAGTGCTTCAACAATATCTTTTGTAATATTGTGTTGTTGTGCGCCTACAATAATATTTCCGTTATTACTGAAAATGTAGTCGTAATTGTGTTTCTTGTTGTATTCTTTAACATAGCCCACAATACTGTCGATAATTTGAACATTGATTTCGCGCTCCATTTGAGAAAGTTTGTTCGACAATTCATAGTCGAGTTGCTGAATTTCCTGTTCTTCACCTAAAATACGGTCTCGTTCCTGCATGGCACGTTCTTCGGTTAAGAAACCACCTCGCTGAAGTTTTTCCTGGAACGCTACCGCTTGTTTTTCCAGATTACTGCGCCTTTTGGTAAAATCTTCGTTAAATTGGGTTTGTTTTGCAACAAATTCATCGTTCAAGTCAATGGCTAACTGATAATTAACCAAAACAGAATCGGTTTGAACGTAAGCTATTTTTAATCCATCTTTACTATTTGGGCCGGAACTTTTTATTGCTTCAGAAGCAGTTTCGTTTTTGTTTCCGGTGAAGTTCATTACAAACAATACAACTACACCCGCCAAGGCTATCACACTGATAATAAGTGGTAATCTCTTCATCTTTGTTTTGTTTTATTCAATAAGTTGTGTATTTAGTCAGTGCAACAAAGATACTTTTTCTGATGATTATTGAAAGCAAAACCAACTATTTTAAGGTTATTTTGCATTTGATTTTTTCATGCTATCATTTGCATATAAAGTGCTAAAAGTCATGGTTCAGCACTGATATTGGTCATTCATTCTATATCGTTGAAACCGTATTTTTAATAGCAGTTAAATCAATAAATAAATGTTTTGCAGCATGATCAATAAAGTTGTAGCCGGTACGCTCCCCTATATGCCCAGGCAGTTTGTGTGGATGTTCTCGAAACGTTACGTGGCAGGTGAACAAATAAACGATTCACTGAAGGTTATTAAACAACTTAACAACGAGGGAATAAAAGCAACGGTTGATATACTTGGGGAGTTCATTCATTCTATGCATGAAGCCGAAGCCAACAAGCACGAATATATCAACATTATTCGCGATTTGGACAAAGAACAGGTTGATTGCAGTTTTTCACTGAAACCGACCAGTTTTGGATTGCTTATCGATCGCGAAAAATGTTTCCACTTAATACACGATGTGCTGGTATATGCAACTCTAAAAGGTAAATTCGTGCGTATCGATATGGAAGACTCGCAATGTACTTCGGATGAAATTGAATTATATCTCCGCTTGAAAGAAGAATTCCCTGAGAATGTAGGGTTAGTGCTGCAAGCATACATGAAGCGGACCTACAACGACATATCGAATATGCTTCTGCAAGCGCATACCGAAAAGGCACCGCTAAATTTCAGGCTGTGCAAGGGTATTTATGTAGAACCTTCATATATCGCCTATAAGGATTTTCACCAGGTGAGGCATCATTTCCTCGAAGATTTAGACTTTATGCTGAAAAATGGGATTTTTTCAGCTATTGCCACGCACGACCCGTTTTTGGTGCACGAAGCTATGGAGCTGATTAATCGTTATGAGGTAACAAAAGACATGTACGAATTCCAAATGCTTTATGGTGTGGCCCCGTCGTTACGTAGCGAAATTGTTGAAGCCGGTCACAACATGCGGGTTTACGTGCCCTTTGGCAAAGACTGGTTTGGCTATTGCTCACGCCGCATCAAAGA
>JAGYOI010000053.1 GCA_018399395.1 Prolixibacteraceae bacterium | reverse complement strand
CCAAATTCTGAAACAAAAGATGCATTTGATGTAATGCTTTGTTTATCAGTATCAATAACAATAATTGGCGTTGGAATTATATTAATATCAAGTATGTTCCCCATTAATCTAAACTTTTATCTTTTAAAAAAAGTTATTATTAGGATAAAATGCAAGCAATCGGTTGTATTTTTGATTAACATACATTATTCATTGAGCAACGAGTCAATAAACCTTATCAATGTATCTTTATCAATCTTTTTTGCCACAATTTTTTTGTCTTTGTCTAACAAGTAAATCAGGGGGGTCATCTTTACATTATATTTAAACCTGAATTTGGTATTATGGTGCGGGTCCCACACATTGTGCCATCCTTCAATTTCCTTGTCCTCAATAAATTGCGTCCATTTATCTTTATCATCATTCATGTTAACAGCATATACCTCAATGTTATTGTTCAAATATTTCATGTAAACATCGTTGTAAAGTGCTGGTATTTCTGTTTTACAATGACCGCAATCGTATTCATAAAATAGTAAAACTGTAAATTCGGAGGGGAGGCTGTGAAGACTTACATATTCGCCTTCGGGGGTTTCCATTACCAACTCGGGTGCTTCTTTTCCTATTAAGTTGGGACGTGTAAGATAAGCCTCTTCTGCAATTTTTTGTATGGTAGTTGAGTCTGCCCAAAAAGCTTTCCCTTTCAGATAAACTTCATCAGCAATAGCAACAAAAAGGGCATCCATGCCCATTACCTTAGATTGCGTGTAGTTGTTTAGCAGAAATTGGGTTACATACTGATACATTCGTTTGCTGGGCTCTGATGCCTTAAGAACTTTTATTACTTGTGGCTTTAATGAATCGGGGTGTTGTATTAAAACAGAGTTGAAGTAGGTTTTTAATTTAGAATGCAGTATAGGGGTATTTATTATTCTTTTATCGGTAAAATCAATCCCGTCAAGAAAATGATCACGATTATAAAAATATTGCTGAAACCAAGCGATGGAATCGTATTTGGGGTGGTTTTCCGGAACTTCAGGTTCAGGAGGTGAAGGGGATTCAACGGCTTTTAAAAAAGCAGCATACATAGTATTGGGGTATTTTTCAACTTCCTTTTGAATATATTCTCTAATCTCCTGATCCAATGCATTTATCCTCTGCCGCGCTTTTTGAATTCTGGCTTGATCATCAGTATTTTGTGCTTCTTTTATCAGCCTTTGCTTCTCCGATGAGCTTGCTTTTATTTTTTTTTGATACCTTAAAAACGATTCGCTCTGTTCGGCTCCTTCAATTTCAATATTATCAACAGAACCGGGCTGCTCATTAATAACTTTAAAAGTTTGATCTTTACCTATCAGAACATCAAAATAGCTGTTTCCCGATTGGTAAAATGCATATAATCCTTGGTCAAGAAGCGAATCACCTTCAAAAATTCCTTTGCCTCCCTTATTCAGGACGATCGTATCATTTATAAAAATGTTGGTGTCAAAATAATGAGCCAAAAAAACTGTTGAATCGCCCATTTCTTCCCATTCCAGTTGGATTTTATATGATTGGGCATTTACAACAGCAGATGCGAAAAATAAAGTGGAAAGTAAAAATATATTTAATTGTTTCATATTAAGACTGCTTGAGTGTTTTATCACAACTAATATTTATCGCGTTATATGAACGATGCCATATCGCGATTTTACATCAACTTGTGAATTGTTATCTTCTGAACCAATTTTCGATTTGAGATAAATCTGATCTTTTAGTGTTTCTTGCTCAATAATTGTTCCATTGGTATAATCAATTTCTGTGAAAAAAGTTTCACTTTTCATGGTATAGGAAACCTGTTTGCCGGTTTTAATGAATACTTTTCCATAATGGTTATCAATGTTTATTTGATCAAATCCATTTCGGGTTTGATCAACTGATAACTCTCCATGTTTCATGTTTACATCCAAAAGTTCCGATAAACTTTTTATGCTCATTATGCTGTAATTCGATTCTATGGTCACTGAATTAACTGTATCAATCGAAATGTTGTCTAAATATGAATTGATTTCAGCAACATCAACAAATTTGGCACTTACAATTGAGTACTGAACATTCAAGTCCAGTTTATCGATATCGGAACAATACAATTCCCCATAATTTAGTTGGGTATTTAGATGATTCACATGCTCAATATCAGCCCGGCCATACTTCAAATCGAGTTTGATCGGGGTGTTGTTTTTTGAATTGAGCTTTTTGGCTTGCAAATTTCCATATTCAATTTTGAAAGAACCATTTGCATTCAAATTAGTCATGTTCACATCTCCAAACCGGTTTCTGATGTCAACGTTGCAGTCTTCAGGAACCTGAACCCTTATTCGGATTTTAAAATCTTTATTAGTCTTAAAATCTTCAGTAAAAGATGTTTTAATTTTTAATGTTTCATGCGATGATGAAATATTAAATTGAACCTGATCGGCTAAGTATTCAGCATTGTTTTTTGATAAATTTGATATATCAAAAGTCGCTTCAATTGAGACGGAATCGGTTCGGGGTTCTACAAAATCAATATTCCCAAATTGGTTCTCAATAATAATTTCCGAAACATTCTCAACAGGCCAGCTTTTGTATACTTTTTTTAAAGGCTCTTCAGCATTAACACCCAAAACAAAAAGAATGAATGTAATTGAAATAATAATATGTTTCGATGCTTTCCTCATTTCTATAGTTTATATACTTTATCATTACCTTCTTCAATCATATTACGCATATCAACAATTAACTTTGCATGTTGTTGAATAAAATCAACATTGTACGAATTGTGATTAGTTGTTAATACGACACAATCGGCATTGGCTAAGTTTTTTTCATTCAACCCGATAGAAGAGTATGTAAATCCCTCGTTGGTTTTCACATGAGGGATATGCGGATCGTTGTACATTACAATACCACCTTTATGGGCAACAGTATCCATAATTTCAAGAGCCGGAGATTCGCGTTCATCGTTAATATTTGGTTTGTAAGCCACACCCAAAAAGAATATTTTACTGCCATTAACAGCTTTTTTCTGCCTGTTCAATGCAGTCGAAATTTTAATATACATGTAATGTGGCATTCTCATGTTGATGTGCCCGGCTGCATGAATCATACTTAACTCGAAATTAAATTTCTTTGCAATATGCTCAAGGTAAAACGGGTCAAGCGGAATACAATGTCCGCCAATACCGGGGCCGGGATAAAAAGCCTGGAAACCAAATGGTTTTGTTTTGGCCGCATCGATAACTTCCCAAATATTGATGTCCATTTTCCCGGCAAGCAATGCCAGTTCATTTATCAAACTGATGTTAACAAGCCGGTATGTGTTTTCCAGTATTTTCACCATTTCGGCAATACGCGGAGAACTTACAGGGTGGATTGAATCTATAGCTTTTTCGTAAATGGCTTGTCCTATTTGTAAGCCATCACCGGTGAGAGCACCTAAAACTTTAGGTGTGTTCCGGGTGTGAAAGCTTTTATTTCCCGGGTCAACCCGTTCAGGACTATATGCCAGCCAAAAATCGTCGCCATGTTTAAGCCCGCTTTCGCGTTCAATTATTGGCAACATAAATTCTTCGGTGGTTGTAGGATATGTGGTGCTTTCGAGACTAATAAATGTACCGGCTTTCATGTATTTTCCAATTTCGGTACATGCACTTTCAACATAGCTCATATCGGGCTTTTTGAAAACATCGAGCGGCGTGGGTACGCAAATTAGTAACGCGTCACATTCTTTTAACCGGGTGAAATCAGTTGTCGCACTTAAAGCAATACTTTCAACAACCTCGCGTAAAACTGCATCCCTGATATCTTCAATATAATTGGTGCCATGGTTTATTTTATCAACCTTGTCAGGGTTTTTATCAAAACCTATAACTTTAATGCCTGTTTCTGCAAAATTAACAGCCAATGGAAGTCCGACGTATCCAAGCCCGACGACACCGATAACTTCTTTATTCTCTTTTATTTTAGTTAGAATATTTTCAGTATTGTTCATTTTTAATGTATTAAGAATTTAATTCAAAGTTTGATTCGTTTGAAAGATTGTGATATGCGTATGATTCAACAAATATAGAAAATGCACATGAATTTTGATAAAAGTTAATCACTTTTAAATTAATGCAAAAATGATTGTTATTCGTATATTCATCGCTTAAAAATATTTACGATGAGATATTATCTGGTATTCATTTTGACATTTTCATTTATATGTGGTCATGCACAATATTTTAACAATGGTCAGGATCGCGGAGGAATAAACTGGAAGAAAATCGAAACAGAAAATTTTGAAGTAATATATCCCATGGAATTTGCCGGAAAAGCAAAAGAAGTTGCCAGGATACTTGAAATATCTTATCGTTTTACCGGTCAAAGCCTGAATCATTCGCCCAAAAATATATCTGTAATACTACACACTGAAACAGTTAAGTCGAATGCTTTTCTGGGATGGGCCCCAAGCCGGATTGAAATGTACACCACCCCGCATCAGCAAATTTATGCCCAGGACTGGCTTGAACAACTGGCCATACACGAATACCGGCACATGGTACAGTTAAGCAAACTCGAAGAAGAAATGCCCCGGCTTTTGAGACTGCTTTTCGGAGAACAGGCAGCAGCTCTTTTAATTGCAGCTTATGTCCCGTTTTGGTTTATCGAAGGGGATGCCGTATCTGTTGAAACAAGCTTGAGTACAAGTGGAAGAGGGCGGTTTCCGGCTTTTCACCGTGAATTAAAAGCCCAGCTTATCGAAAAAGAATTGTATTCTTACGATAAAGCATATCTGGGATCTTACAAACACCATATCCCAAATTATTATCAACTGGGTTACTATTTGGTTGGCGGTGCACGCATGATGTATGGATATAACTTGTGGGACGGGGTGTTGAGTACGATTGCCAGAAATCCATTATCGTTAAATGCATTTAACAAAGGATTAAAAAAAGAAATTGGATTAACAAAAATCGAATTATACGATACTGTTTTTTCATCCCAAAAAATGATGTGGAAAGATAAAATTCAATCATTTACTGCAACGCCATTTGATACCGTTACCCGGCCGGGAGGTACTTATAATGATTATTTATATCCGGGCTTTGTCAGCAATTCAAAGTATGTAGCCTTACGTTCGGCACTTAACGATGTAAAGCGGTTTGTGTTAATTGATAAAAATGGAAATGAAAACAAGTTATTTACTCCAGGTTACATTTTTAAAGAATCGGCTTCGGTTAAGAATAATACAATTGTGTGGAGCGAACGTTTGCCCGATATAAGATGGGAACATTCTGATAAATCATTGCTGAGCGTTTATACATTACATAACAGTAAGTTAAAACAGTTTCGGTATAAAATGAAACTTTTCGCACCGGCTCTTTCCCCTGATAATAAGAAAATTGCAGTGGTTGAAGCTACCACCGGTTACGAATGTAACCTGCTAATAATTGATAAACAAACCGGTGAAATAACAAATAAAATTGAAGCGCCCGAGAATGCTTTTATTATGACCCCAGCATGGTCATCGGATAATAAACACCTTTACGCTGTCCTTCTGAAAGATAATGAAAAGGCAATTGCTGAAATAAACATTACAAATGGAAAAGTTGAATATTTATTACCATTCAGTAAACTCGAAGTATCGAACCCGGTTGAGTATAACGATACCATTTTCTTTGTTTGTGCTGATAATGAAACCGATAACTTATTTGCACTTGATAAGAAAAGTAAAAATATATACCGGACGATAACCACTAAATTCGGCATAACCAATCCTTCAGTTTATGCCGATGATTTAATTTTTAGTTTCTATACATCAGATGGTTATAAAGTGGGAAAAGTAAATATTGGTTCACTTAAATTTGAGGAAGTCAATGTAAACAACATAAAAAACGAATTCAGTATAGCTCGTTCATTAGCCGAACAAGAGGAAGGTGTTATTGATTTTAACCAACATATTGATGTTGATTTAAAAACATCCAATTATCGAAAATCACTTAATTTATTTAATATTCACAGTTGGGCACCATTAGCAATCGACCCTTATAATTACACCGTTTCTCCGGGAATATCCGTTATGAGCCAGAATATGTTGAGCACTGCAGAGATATATGGGGGATACCGCTATAAAATTGACACCAAACAAGGTGAATTTTTTACACGATTCAGATATATGGGATTGTTTCCCGTATTTGATGCAGAAATAATGACCGGAAATAAAAAGGCGTCGTACTTAATGGTAAACCATTATGTTAATGATAATGGAGATGTGGTTGAATCTGATACCTTAAAAAAGGATTTTAATTTTCAACATACAAAATTATCACTGAAAAGTTATATTCCATTAAATTTTAGCAAGGGTCGTTATTACCGAAAAGTTCAGCCCCGGGTTAATTATACCTTATCGGGCATTTCAAACTTGAAAAATCAACCCTCAGGATATCCGCGGGGAATGTATCATACCTTAGAATTAGGGGTTTATGCTTATCATGTTTTAAATTCATCGAAGCAGGATGTATTACCAAATTTTGGTTTAATTTCTGATGTATCGTATATCCGTTCGTTGCCAGGTGCATTAAAATACGGCTCACTGTTTTCAGCTTCGGGAATATTGTATTTGCCCGGACTTCATCGTAATCATGGTATATCGGTTTACGGAGGGTACCAAAATAAAGAAGCCGGGCAATATGCATTTAACGACCGCATAAGATATGCCAGGGGGTATATGCCATTACTGAACAACTCGTTAATAACCGGCACAATAGATTATAAATTACCGCTGTTTAATCCTGATTTCAATTTAGGGCGATGGGTTTATTTTAAACGTTTTAAGTCATCTTTGTTTTATGATGCAACTGAGTATTCGGGAGTTTTTTACAAAAATGAAACAGCTGAATCGTTTAAGGGTATAATGCGTTCTGCCGGTGTTGAGTTAACATCTGACCTGCACATTCTACGTTTTATTGCTCCAATTGAAATGGGTGTCCGTTCAACGTATCTTTTTGATGAACCAGGTCATCCTGTGCGTTTTGACTTTCTTTTTAACATCAATTTCACCTTCTAAAAGCTCATCCCAATCCCCGTTGAAAATCAACTTGCTAACGGTTTGCGGGTTCTTTTGTTACCAATAGGAACCCGCATTCTTTCTGAATATTCATCCTGACTATCTTCATATCAATCAGGACTGAAAGTTTAACGCGCTGAGAATTGAATATTTCAATACAATTTAACCATGGGGTGGAAATATGAGATTTTCGGGAATTAAAAAAAATTATACATGATTCGGGTTTTGAAATTATATTCTTTTTAAAACTAAAAAATATTATTCACCTCATATTATCTCCAAACATTTCTAAAATTAGTGAAAACGATTAAAAGTATAGTGAAATAGGGGAGTGATAGTCTGATTCACAAAAGTAAACAGGAAAAAATACGCATAAATTCACAATAAAACATCGAAATGTTTACCCCGACTATATACATATGTAACGATAAACCAGCCCTTAGCAGGCTTCTATCAATAATGATATTTTATAAAGCTAACAAGCACATAACCAGATATAAAAACATTGATACATACACTTGTACTTTAACCATATAATTACATTCATGAATATTTGTTTACTAAGTGCGAAAAACCTCATTTGTATATTT
>JAGYOI010000052.1 GCA_018399395.1 Prolixibacteraceae bacterium | reverse complement strand
ATGCTTGGCAGAGAGAAAGAAAAGAAGGTTTCAAATAATTCTTTAAGCTTGCTCCTGAATTCATCAGCATTCGCCTGAAATATTAAATTCCCGCCACCGAACCTGAACAAAGGGTCGAAATCTTTCCTGAAAACAGCCCGCGCACCATATACAGCCGGCAATACCGGCAACGCTGTTTCGATTTCATTTTCTACCGCATCGGCATATAACATGGTTTGGAAAGCTGCTTTGTTTCGCTCACCTTTAAAAAGTTTATCTAAGTTATTAATTATATTATCAGACTTTCCTGTTTTATAGTCAACTACCCTTATTTTATCTCCTGTTTTATCGAGCCTGTCTACCGAACCGCCATATTTTATTTCAATTGTTTTTTCACCTGATTCAACCGTCATACGATTAAAATATTTTTTCTCGAGCGACATCAGGTGAAACGGGGCAATCGTTTTGTCGTATTTCAACACTGTTACAACAAACTTTTTAATTATATCGAAAACTAAAAGGTTGCGACCATTAAGGTTAAAATTGCCTTTTTTAAAGAACTCTTTTTCAAGGGCCGTTTTTAAACTGCTGTTAATCTTTCGTTTATCAACCAGTAAACGGGCAATTATATCTGCTGTTATCTCCTTCTCAATATATGGTTTGTACAATTCTTCAAGTGCAAGATGTGCTATTCGTCCGAACACCAGGTTATCAATATCCTCAAGTACATCTTCTGACTCCTTTACGCCTTCGATATATTTAAAATAGAACTTCAACGAGCAATCCATGTAAACATTTAATGCGCTTGGAGAAACATTGGTATTTTGCAAATAATTCTCAATGCGGCTTAACAAGGTAGCGGTTTTTTTTATTCTTATTTCATCACCACCCGAGGGCTCAAAATTAAAAGTCCCCTGGCGCTCGATAAGCTTCATACTAACAGCTTCGTACTTAAGCTGAGTGGCAAACCTGCTCAATTCACCCCGCGAAAATCCATCGGTTCGTGAATCGTAAACCAGGGTTACATTTTTTGCACGCTGAATTAACCGATAGAAATAATAAGCATACATGGCATTTTTATGTTCTGCCACAGGCATTTCAAAACCACGCCGCAACGAATACGGGATAAAAGAATGCTGACTGGAAGAACCCGGAAGCCGGTCATCGTTGAACCCTAATAAAATTAAATTATCAAAATCAAGGCTTCGGGTTTCCAGAAACCCCATAATTTGCATTCCCGATAAAGGCTCGCCTTCAAACGGGATTGAAACACGCTCAAGTTGCCTCAGCAGAAGCTGGTAATACAACCTTTTTGAAATTTCAACATCACTTTCTTCCCCACCAACAATTAACGCATCATGCATCCGGTTGATAAGTAAATACAATTGATACAACGATTCTTTAACCAATGGTTCATCCTCATCCATTACTGCGAATACCTGACTAATTATCTGCAACAAATAATCGCGGCATTCCGCTGGAGTTTCGGGCAAATGAAAAACAAGTGAAAGAAATTCATCATTTGTAAAATCATCAGGGGTGAGATAAACCAGATTTTCACGAATAAGCCGGTCATTCAGTTCCTCGACAAATTTACCGGCAAGCTGCTTAATGAGCGGATTATTAAGCAAGGCCATGATATTACGGTGATAAAATAAAATATGCCCGTCCTTATTGGTACGACTATGCCGGTCAATATCAACAAGGCCTTTAACCAGCGTGTAAACCGGTGAGCTTTTAACCGGGAACCCCATGGTTACATTAAAATCATCGATACCGGCAGGCACAACATTAAGGAAAGGCACCAGCAACGACTCGTCGCACAATACAACAGCTGTTTTATCAAAACTTTCGCCCTTAATCGTATCCAGTTTGCTTATCCATTGAGCCGCGTATGAAGCCTGTCCCGAAAACCCGGGTATTGAAACCACATCAATCGATTTAAGTTTTGAAAAATTATCTGAAGAAAATGTAAAATCATCGGGCATTGGGAATTGCTTAATATTACTATGCAAAAACATACCAGCCTCGTGGTCTGGCATGTTCATGTAATAATCATCATAATCCCAAAAAAACATGGCACCCGAATTGTTCTTAAAAAAATCAAACAATCTCAACTCGCATCTGTTAAGGGCATTAAATCCGATAAACACTGTTTTTTCAGATACCTTCTCTTCAGAAAGCTTAGGCAAATCAGAGGTTAGGTTGCGATACATCATTCCTTCATAAGAAAATCCCGATTCAGTTAAATGAGCTTTATATTGATCGTAAATATTATAAAGGTTCTTCCAAAGGTTGAGAAAGCGTGCTTTCGTTTCTGAATTGTTTGTTTCGAGTATACTTATCCAGAATGCAGAAAGATACCTGAGTTGCTCTTCGGTTAAAAATTCAAAACCATCATCGATTTCCTTTAACGATTCAACATTGCTGAACAATTGATGTGCATCCACCATGTATTTATCAATATCGTTAAAATCGGCGAGCATCATTTCACCCCAGTAATAAAAATCATCGAGTGTTTCGTTACTGCCGGTAACTTTCCTGAAAACCCGGTACAATTCAATAATTAACTGCCCCTGATCCAGCACCTGAAAATCGGACATACCGCCAACAAGCTCAGAAATGGTTATAATTTGTGGTGTGAATACTGGTTGATTAACCGTTTCACTCAAGTATTTTTGAAAAAACAAGCCGGCCCTGCGGTTAGGAAAAACAAGTGTAAAGGTATAAAGGTCTTTATTATATTTTTGATACAAATAACTGGCAACTTCTTTTAAAAATTTATCCATCTTACATAATCGTTCAAAAAAAAAACAGGCTTTTTTGTATTGAACCCCGTTTTAAATGTTTATATGAAATAAAAGTGAATCATTATTCACAATACAGGTCAAAAATCAGGAAAATATACCCAATTAATTCAAATTTATTCAGAAAAAATTTACAATTTTTAATATTTTCTCCATTAAAGAGCACCTGAAAAGAAACACTGCACTCATTTAAAGCACAATACAATAGAGCCTTTGATTTTGCATCGAAAACGTTTGCGACGGTATGTTGAAGAATAAAAATTCAACTATAACTTTTCTTTGTTTTAAAAAATAATCCTATATTAGCCATGCATTTAAGAAAGATGATTATAGAATGTTATAAAACATCATAATCTTCCTTTTCTCTTTAAACCATCATCTATTTTCTGATCTAACTAAACTATGAACAGCCGGGTTATCAAAACGATAACCCGCTTTTTTTATATAGCCATAAAGTCATTGTGGCTGAATTCCTCCATAAATTCTTTGCCCAAACGAACTTTAGAAGCTATATATTTGCGGATCATTAAAATGTTCTTCAATACCTCATCAATCTCGTCATCGTATAAAAAGAAATTCTCAGGCTCTTTTTTAGCCTCATCAGCAAAACATTTGATTTCATAAACCTTCTCGTTGAATTGCTTAAACTTTGGATCTTTTTGAGCAATCGTGTGCATCACCACATGATAATTTTTGGAGGGTGCAACACGCTCAAAAAGGAACATTTCATAAGCATCAATGTATCTTTTAACCGCTTCACAGCAAAAACATGAACTATCACTGTGTTTGTCTTCATTAGCAAAAAACAAAGCTTTAGCATCTTTTAGGTAGCTGTCACCTTCTGTAAATAGTTGTTCAATTTTTTCCTTCATAACACCCGGTTTTATGGATTTGAATAACCATAAATTTACAAAATCAATTTCGTGAATAAAAGCCCATATAACCAACACTTTATAGTTTTACAACATAAAGCAAAAAATATTTACCAATATTTATTCACCCGCACCGCTTCTTTTTTCCTATTTTTGCCAATTCAATTTGTTAAACCCTGATTATTTCGAAAAAATGGAATACAATTTTTCAGAATTTGAGAAAAAATGGCAAGAGTATTGGTTAGAAAATAAAGTATTTGCCAGTGAAGTTGACAAGAGCAAAGCAAAATTTTATTGTCTCGATATGTTTCCTTATCCGTCGGGATCAGGACTACATGTTGGTCACCCCGAAGGCTATACTGCAACTGATATTATTTGTCGTTACAAGCGTGCCAAAGGGTTTAACGTTTTACACCCCATGGGTTGGGACGCATTTGGATTACCAGCTGAACAATATGCGATTCAAACCGGAACGCATCCGGCAATTACCACCCAAAAGAACTGCGACAATTTCCGCCGGCAAATCCAATCGCTTGGATTAAGCTATGACTGGGACCGTGAGATTAACACAACCGATCCTAAATATTTTAAGTGGACACAATGGATTTTTATCCGTTTATACCATACATGGTTTGACGAAGAACAACAAAAAGGCAGGCCTATTAACGAACTTCCGATCCCGAAAAGCATTGAAACAAAGGGCAAAGAAGCCGTTACGGAATACATTAATTCAAAACGCCTGGCTTATTACGACAATGCACAGGTTTGGTGGTGCAACACCTGCAAAACAGTTTGTGCCAACGAAGAGGTACTCAACGATGGCTCACACGAGAAGTGCGGCACTAAAGAGGTTGAGCGTCGTTTCCTGAAGCAATGGATGCTGCGCATACCACAGTACGCCGAGCGCTTATTACAAGGGCTAGATGGACTCGACTGGCCCGAAGGTGTAAAAGACATGCAACGCAACTGGATCGGGAAATCGACTGGCGCTGAAGTTGATTTTAAGGTTGAAGGGCTTAATGAAAAATTGCGCGTATACACAACCCGCCCCGACACTTTGTTTGGAGCTACTTACATGGTAATTGCCCCTGAACACGGGCTTATTGACCAGATTGTTGCAGACAATAAAAAGGCCGAAGTTGATTCCTATACTAAAGCGGCTGCCCTAAAAAGCGATTTGGACCGTACAGAATTAGCAAAAGAAAAAACAGGTGTATTCACCGGTCGTTATGCGATAAACCCGCTTACAGGCGAACAAATCCCGATTTGGGTTGCCGATTATGTGTTAATGGGCTACGGAACCGGTGCCATTATGGCTGTTCCGGCCCACGACACCCGCGACTTTGAATTTGCAAAAACATTTGACATACCGGTGGCCTGCATACTCGACCCAAAGGAACAGGTTGATGCCGATACACGTGAGAAAATACTTGCAGGTGAAGCGTGCTGGACAGAAGATGGTGCTTACATCAACTCTGCCAATCCGGAATTAGGACTTGACATTAATGGAAAAACAAAAAAGGAAGGTATAGAAACCGTTATCAACTGGCTTGAAAAACGCAACCTTGGTAAAGCAACCGTAAATTACAAAATACGCGACTGGCTGTTTAGCCGCCAGCGTTATTGGGGCGAACCCTTCCCCGTTATTCATTGGGAAGATGGTGAAATTGCTACTGTTAGTGATGAAGATTTGCCTGTTGAATTACCTAAAACCGACAAGTACCAACCCAGCGCAAGCGGTGAATCACCCCTTGCCAATGCAAGCGATTGGTTAAAAGTTACTGATAAAAACGGGCGTAAAGGGCGCCGCGAAACCAACACCATGCCACAGTGGGCCGGTTCATGCTGGTACTATCTGCGTTACATCGACCCAAAAAATGATGAAGAACCGTTCAGCAAAGTTAAAGAGAACTACTGGATGCCGGTTGATTTATATATTGGTGGTGCTGAACATGCCGTATTGCACCTGCTATATAGCCGTTTCTGGCATAAAGTTCTTTTCGATTTGGGCATCGTTTCGACCGATGAGCCTTACAAAAAACTTTATAACCAGGGAATGATCCTGGCCTTTGCCTATGAAACAGCTTCGGGGTCAAAAACCCCTTCAGACAAGGTTGAAGAGCGCGACGGAAAGTATTTCCATACCGAGACAGGGGAAGAATTAAAGCAAATTGTTGCTAAAATGTCGAAATCACTGAAAAATGTGGTGAACCCTGATGATGTAGTCGCTCATTACGGTGCCGATTCACTTCGCTTATACGAAATGTTCATGGGACCATTAGATGCAACAAAACCATGGACCGATACCGGTGTAAAAGGCGTTTTCAACTTCCTAAAAAGGGTTTTCTATTTCTTCGCGAACAAAGACAACATCATCGATGGTGGTGAAGAAGATAAAGAAACACTCAAAATACTACACCAAACCATAAAAAAGGTTGGAGCAGATATTGAAGACATGAAATTCAACACGGCCATTTCGCAAATGATGATTTTTACAAATCACTGCTACAAAGTAAAGAAAGTAACACGCGAAACAGCCGAAACATTTGCCAGGGTGTTAGCTCCTTACGCACCACACCTTGCCGAAGAGCTGTGGGCAATTTACGGCAACGAGCCGGCAGCATGTCAGCAACCATGGCCTGAGGTTAACGAAAGCTACCTTGTAGAAAACACATTTGAATACCCGGTTTCATTTAATGGCAAAATGCGGTTTAAACTTGAGTTACCTGTCGACATGCCCAAAGATGAAATTGAGAAAGCTGCAACAGAACATGAAAATGCTCAAAAATGGATTGAAGGCAAGCAAATTATAAAAATTATTGTGGTGCCGAAGAAAATTATCAATGTAGTGGTGAAATAAAGGCATTACTTGTTTAAGAAGTTTCATGTTTTGAACCATATAAGGCATATAAGAGCATATAAGGAATTCTTAAATGGACTTATAATTCTTATATGGTTTTAAGAGAATACCTTAAAACTTAAACACTTTGGTTGCTTCGCTTCGCGAGGTTTTCACAAAATTATAAGTCTCATGCAGCGATTTAAAAGCGTCATAAGCTAGTTCCGGTGTATTATTTTCACCAGACAAATGTGAAAGAAAAACGGTATCTAAAATTCCATTACCATATTTCGTTATCAACTCTAATGCCTGGGCATTCGACATATGCCCCACATCCGATAAGATACGTTGTTTAAGATACCACGGATAGCCACCTTCCACCAACATATCATCATCGTAGTTCGACTCAAGAAAAACCACATTGCAAAGCTGAAAATGCTCAATAACGTTATGGCACACCGAACCTATATCGGTCATAACACCAACGTTGTGACCATTAATTTCTACCCGGTAACTGCAAGGTTCACTGGCATCGTGGTTCTTGGTAAAAGCATGGACAGTGAAGCGCCCCCACTGTAAGGGTTCACCAATATGAATATAACGATGATGGGGAGCCTTCGAACTTTTGTGCGCTTTATTCCACGTACCATAGGTATAAAATGCCGGAATCCCGAGCTTTTTACTCAACACACGCACACCCCGTATATGGTCGGCATGTTCGTGGGTTAAAAAAACTGCTTTGACCTTAGTTGCATCAAGGCCAAGCTTCTCCATGCGCAACAATATTTGTTTACAACTAATACCGGCATCAATCAAAACTGCTTCTTCTTCATCTCCTACATAGTAACAGTTGCCATTACTACCGGATGCTATGGCACAAACTTCAATCATTGTGAAAATTTTCACCAAAAGTACACAGAAAATACCATTTCTCACAAATCAACTTTTCAACACCGCTTACAGGTTGCAAACTAATTTGTATGTTTGTGCCGTTATCATACTACCGCAAAAGCACAAAAAATGATCGTAAAAAAAATATTCAGCATTCTTATTTGGCCGGCTTTGTTAGTCGCTTTTTTTTCGTGCGACGAGTTGCCTTGTGAAGATGAAGGCGGCGTGCAGGCAAACCTCACTTTCCATGTTATTGAACGTGGAAGCTTATCGGACACAATAATCGACTCACTAACAGTTATTATGCTCACAGACACGCTTCCCGCCCTGGAATTCTTTTATCAGTCAAAAACA
>JAGYOI010000051.1 GCA_018399395.1 Prolixibacteraceae bacterium | reverse complement strand
TTGGTTACTTTCTTGAAATAGTCAAATCCAAGCATCAAAGCGTTGTCAAAGAAACCAGCATCGAAGCCAATATCGGTTTGTGCTGATTCTTCCCACTTCAGGTCGGGATTTGATATACGTGCCGGGCTGCTCCCATATTGCATAGTTGAATAGTCGCCCGAACCAAAGTAATAGTTCTGGTTTCCATCCATCAAACTGGTATAACCAAATAGTGCAATACGATGGTTACCGTTCATACCCCAACTGGCCCTTAATTTGAAATAATCCAGCCAGTCGGCTTTATCTTGCATAAATTCTTCGTTGGTAAGGTTCCATCCAACCGAAACTGAAGGGAATATTGCCCACTTGTTATTCGGACCAAAGCTTGAAGCCCCGTCACGGCGTACAGTGGCCTGAATTATATATTTTTCGTCGTAGTTATAATCAACTCGTCCGAAGTATGAAGCCAGTGTTTGTGACGAGAAACCACCGGTTCCGCCGGCTACACGCTCATCATCACGATCGGCAATGGCATAATTGATAACCGCTTTATCCGGGTTGTACTCCAGCAAATCGTAGTCGTCGCCATATAATTCACGCAACGTATACTCCTCAGCTGATTGACCTAACAATACATTCAAATTATGTTTATCATCGAAAGTTTTATTGTATGTCAAAGTATTTTCAACCTGCCATGTAAAACCACGGTGCATGTTTGAGTAAACATGACTACGGGTTAAGTGTTTTCCCTGTGTTGCAAGGAAATGTGGGAATTCATAACCATCGGAACCCCAAAAGGCGAGATCAACGCCATAACTCGATTTAAATTTTAATCCATCAACAACATCAAGCTCAGCCCAGAATGAAGAGACAAACTTATCTTCGTTATTTAAATTGCTGGTAGGAGCGTTAAGCATAGCTACCGGGTTCGCAATTTCCTGAAAACCTGATGGTGGTATAGAGAATACCTTGCCATCTTCATCGGTTACTGCTGTAGGATAACTCTCAAGAACAGCATCGGGATCTTCGGCATAAACCGGAACAATTGGATTAAAAGTGAGCGCACTACCCAAAACCGATCCATATTCAGTATTGGTTTCAATTCCGGAAGAAAGCACACGTGAATAACCAATGTTAGTACCAACACGCATATTGCTAAGCAACATACGATCGTAGTCAAACAATTCATAAGTGTTATTCAAACGAATGCTATAACGCTCGTAATTCGATTTATCGAAATCACCACCCACAATACCTTCTTGGTTATAATAACCAAAAGAAAGGAAGTAACTACTTCTTTCGCTACCACCATCAATACTAACCTGGTGGTTTACTATAGGGGCATTGTAGTTAAATGTTTCATCCTGCCAGTCGGTACCTTCGCCGGCATTGGCTATTTCTTCCTGTGAATAACGAAGTGAATTGCCATCATTTAGTAATGCCTCATTCATAATAACCATGTACTCGGTAGCATCAAGAACTGATTTTTTCTTCCATGGGTTTTGCCAACCGTATGAAAAATCGTAGTTCACATTAGCTGCTCCTTTTGATCCTTGTTTTGTTGTAACGAGGATAACACCATTGGCAGCACGTGCACCATATACGGCAGCTGATGCTGCATCTTTAAGAATCTCAACCGATTCGATATCGGAAGGATTAAGGTAGCTAATACCACCACCCACAGCCATTCCGTCAACAATATAAAGGGGCTCACTATTATTTATAGTACCAATACCCCTGATACGTACTTTTGAATCGGCACCCGGCTGTCCTGAGCTCTGAGTAATTTGCACCCCTGATACCTTTCCTTTCAAAACATCTTCAATACGCGAAGGTTTTGATTGTTCAAGGTCTTCAGCATCTACACTACTTATTGCAGCGGTTACAACACTCTTTTTCTGAACGCCGTACCCCACAACAACAACCTCTTCAAGGTCGGTGTGTGTTTCTTGTAATGCAACATCCAGGTTTGGACCTGTAACAGTACGCTCAACTGATTGCATACCTACAAATGAGAAAACAAGTGTTGTTCCTGTTTCTGAAGCGATAGAATATTCTCCATCGACATTTGTAACTGTACCTATTGTGGTACCTTTTTCTACCACGCTAACTCCGGGAAGCGGAGATCCATCGGTAGCAGAAGTCACTGTACCACTTACGGTAACTTCCTGTGCAGGCAGGGTTGCTGCCCACATTAATAAAAGCAAAATTCCTAGTGTTTTTTTCATAGTGAAATGATTTGGAAATTTTAATTAAACCATAGGCACAAATCTAAGGGTACATCCAATCACTTCACAATAATTTAACACACAAAACACTCACACTGCACGAAAAACAACCTCACAAAAAACTCACACCCCAATTATTAAAAACCTGATTTTCTTATACTTGAATAAACAAAACAATACACATAACAAAATACAGAACACTCACCTCTACTCATTTACACCATCAATTATTGTTTTCTATAAAAAATAAATCGTTAATTTTTTGGTTAAAAAAAGGAATAACTTATGTGATAGGGCTATACACTCATTACATAATCTACCAAATTTTCCCCCTGAGACAACCTTAACTTCTTCCGAAGCCGCGACCGGTTATTTTCTACGGCCCTGGGGGTTATATTCATTATAGAAGCAATTTCTTTTGATGACATGTTCATCCTCAAATATGCTGCCAGCTTAAGCTCACGAGGAGTCAAGCTTGTGTGTTTAGACGATAATCTTTTCAAAAAAACTTCGTGAACCTGATCAAAATGTGTTTCAAAAACCTCCCAATGTGATTCATTATGGATATCGCGTTCTATTTTACGGATTACGGAAGCCACCCTTTTATCAATTCCAGCGGCACTATTGTCGTTTTTGATTTTAAACAGTTCATCTTTTATTTTTTTCAAAAACTCATTTTTCTGAACAATATGCATCGTAGAATTAGCCAGCTCTTTTTCTTTATAGAGCATATCATTACGCAGTTTTTCGTTTCGAAGCCTGATCATTTCTTTCTCATTTATTAAAGCCTCGTGACGTAAAGCTTCTTCTTTCAACCTGAATTTTTCCTTTTGCCTTACTTTTTCCTTTAGCGCTGCTTTTTGAACCAGTTTAGATGTTATATACCACATTAAAACCATTAACAATAATATCAGAACGATGTAAACTGTATTCGCATAGGCCGACCGGTACCATGGTGGCGTAACTGTAAACTTAAAAGTAGCCGGTAAGGTTTCAACACCAAACATATTTCGTGCTTTAACCCTGAAGGTATAATCGCCCTCGGGCAAACGCGTAAACTGACGCTTCCCGGAACTTGACCATGGGTGCCATGATTGCTCAAACCCGTCGAGCCACGTTGTGTACTCTATTTCGCTATTTCCAAACCAGGTTGCTGAATACTCCACTTCAAAATTATTGTGTTCAAAAGGATAAACCGGAACGTACTTTTGATTGTCAACCTTAGCACTATTGGTGTAATATTGTTCATACCCTTGTTCTGATGATTGATTCCGAAACGAACGTATGTGTACATCAAATGGCTGATAATAATTGATGTGGTTTACCACTGAATACTGTCCAAATCCATCTTCAACACCAAAAAAGGTCGTTTCTTCATCCCAGAAATAAATTGATTCAAACCCACTCACAAGCTTATTTTTTAAGGTTAAAAGTGGATTATAAATATGTTTATAGGTTCCATCTTCCTGTCGGCGTAAAACGCCTACCCCATCATTGATAAAATACCAAATATTTCCAAATTGATCTTGACTAATTTGTGAAGGGAATTTTGCATAATCACTAAAATAGGCTTCCAGCTCACTATGATAAAAATCGACTCCATTGTCATCGGGATAATACAACCCATGATCGGATGTAAACAAAATATCATCATTAACTTTTGATAATGTTATATTCAGTGAATCTTCGAGTCCATTAAAATCATGATAGGTCTTAATTTTTATAATTTTAGTATAATCATCATTAAAATATAATTTAAAAATACCGAGCACACCGTGGGCTATCCATAATGCCCCATCTTCTGCCCATTCAATAAATCGCGATGATTCATCAAATCCATTTATTCGATGTGAAAACTGCCATGTACCACCTGAACGATCAATAACTGATAACCCCCCGTATGTGCCAACAATCAACTTATCATCATAACCAGGTATTTTCCTGAAATTCCACACACCATTCACATCCTGAGGTGTTATTTTTTCAGCTTTCAACTCGTCCACCACGAAAACACCAAGATTATGCCCACACAACACTTTATCAGATTCTTCATCAACAAACAACGACCATACCTGTCCATTGGCCCCATCAATCCTTTTAAAATCATCACGGGTTTTTAACGGATTATCAAAACGCTTCTCATTTATGGCATACAACCCCTGGTTGGTACCTAAAAAAACTTCATCATTTTTGCGTTCCATGCAATATCCGGTCCCGGTATCGTAATACCCCTGAATAAAGCTTACAGCACGGTTGTATTCAATTTTTGCTATGCCATTATCGAGCCCACACCATAAATTGCCCTGATTGCCCTGATACAAACTCAAAACGGTATTGTTGTTCAGTCCACGGTCTTTGTCGGCAACCATTTTAATGTTTCCGGTTTTATCGATAACTACAGCTCCTGATTGTATTGTGCCAAATACCAACTCATCATCGGTGGCAACACCACAAAAAATATTGTTCTTCTCAAGAAAGTCAGATGCCGGCACATCCCACTTTTCAAAACCGTTTAGCCCCCACTTAAACAACCCATTATTCATGGTGCCAATAACAATTTCATTATTGTTTAACGGCATTATTGCCCAGGGTGCATAAGTTGAAAAAATCTCGCCCCCCGGTATGCGAAACAGTTCCCCTTGCCTGAGTTCGAGTAATCCCAGTTTTTCGTCATGCACCAACAGCATCCCGTTAACAAAAAAAGAAGTAGGTATTCTTGAATGGGCCTGAATAACATCCACACCATCTTCGGGTGAATAGATACACAATGCCTTTTCTGATTGAAATATTATTTTTTCGTTGAAAGCAAATATTTTCCAAAAATCACCTATATCTTTAATTCCATAGCGCTCATTTAGTGAATAATATTGGAAATTCTTTAATGAATCAGATTCATAATACCCAAAAGCCCCATTGGCACCAACATAAACACGCTCATCGTGTGCCAATACCGCACGTGTTATACTATTTGCCGCTTTTGGCAACAATCGCCAGGCAGAACCATCATACTCTATTATTCCGTCGTTGTTCGCAAAATAAAGTAAACCATCATCGGCCTGTGAAACACTCCAGTTTTGAGTTCCGGCATGATAATCACGACGATTAAAATATTCAATCTCCGAAATACCGTACTGTACAGCACGCGCACCATTAAAAAAGAAGATTAAAATAAAAAATGCCAAATAAAATCTGAGAACCATTGATTTTTGTCTAGTTATTAAAAAAGTTGCCTTGTAAATTTAATAAAAAACCCTCACCGTTAGAAACGATGAGGGTAAAAAAAAAGCGAGATGGCTTATTCAATACAATTGAACGCCACACTCGAATATCATATTATTTGTTGTTCATTTTCTTTGCCCAGTTGTCACGCAAGGTAACGGTGCGGTTTATTACCAAATGGTCCGGCGTTGAATCTTTGTCAATGTTGAAATAGCCTTTTCTTTCAAATTGAAAATGATCGAGCGGTTCACCTTTTTTCACAAAGGGTTCAACATAACACGCTTCAAGTACTTGTAATGAATTCGGGTTCAAAAACCCCCTGAAATCCTGATCTTTGGTAGCCGATGGGTTTTCAACCTCGAACAAACGATCGTAGAGCCTGATTTCGGCTTTCACACTTTCGGTAGCCGAAACCCAATGCAGCGTACCTTTAACCTTACGTCCATCAGGAGAATTCCCGCCTTTAGTCTCAGGATCGTATGTACAACGAAGCTCAACTATTTCGCCTTCGTCGTTTTTTATTACTTCGTTACACGTTATATAATAAGCATACCGCAAACGGACTTCTTTACCGGGCGAAAGACGGAAAAATTTACGCGGAGGGTCTTCCATGAAATCTTCATGCTCGATGTACAACTCACGTGTAAATGGCACATCACGCCTGCCGGCAGTTTCATCCTCGGGATTGTTAATGGCCTGAACCATTTCTACTTTATCTTCGGGATAATTGGTAATAACAACTTTCAGTGGATTAAGCACCCCCATCACACGTTGAGCTGATTTGTTCAGGTCTTCACGAACGGCATGCTCGAGAAGTGCCACATCAATCATCCCCTCGGTTTTGGTAATACCAACCTTTTCAATCAGGTTCCGTATCGATGCCGGGGTAAAACCCCTGCGGCGCATTCCCGAAAGCGTAGGCATACGTGGGTCGTCCCAGCCTTTTACGTAACCTTCTTCAACCAGTTGGAGCAATTTACGTTTGCTCATCATGGTATAGGTAAGGTTTAGGCGTGAGAATTCAATCTGCCTTGGACGATAATCATCAGTTGCCAATTGGTCGACAAACCAGTTATATAAAGGGCGGTGAATTTCAAATTCGAGTGTACATAGCGAGTGTGTTACCCCTTCGAAATAATCGCATTGCCCGTGGGCAAAATCATACATTGGGTAAATACACCATTTATCGCCTGTACGGTGATGTGTAGCATGACTGATACGGTACATCAGCGGGTCGCGCATGTGCATGTTGGGAGAATTCATATCAATTTTTGCACGTAAAACCCTTGCCCCGTTTTCAAACTCTCCCTCTTTCATACGGCGAAAAAGATCAAGATTATCTTCAACCGGACGATTACGGTAAGGACTTTCGATACCAGGCTTCTGTGGGGTACCTCTTTGTTCACTAATCAAATCAGAAGGCTGGTCATCAACATAGGCTTTACCTTCTTTTATCAGTTTTACGGCAAATTCGTACAAATCATCAAAGAAGTCAGAAGCGTAATACAAACGGTCCTCCCAGTCGAACCCAAGCCATTTAATATCTTCTTTTATAGAGTCAACAAATTCTACATCCTCTTTTGTAGGGTTTGTATCATCGAAACGTAAATTACATTTTCCGCCAAATTTTTCGGCGGTTCCAAAATCAAGACAAATAGCCTTTGCATGACCAATATGGAGGTATCCGTTAGGCTCAGGCGGGAAACGTGTATGTACCCGGCCATTATTTTTACCTTCACTAAGATCTTTTTCAACCAATTCGTGTATAAAATTTCTGGTTTTTGCCACGCTTTTTTTATTTTCTGAGTTATCTGCCATACTTCAATCCTTTATAATGCCGACAAAGTTAAATGTTTTAACGAAAAACGTTGTAACTTCGCAAACGAAAAATAGATTTACTGAAGATTATGGGATTAATTGAAATTGAAGAAATGGAGTTTTATGCCTATCACGGGCATTTTAAGCAAGAACAAGTAGTAGGAAACAAATTCACGGTAAACATTACCATTGCAACCGATTGTGACACGGCAGCAGTGAGCGACAATCTTCATGACGCGCTGGACTATCAAAAGGTTTACAAAATCATTAAAGGTGAAATGGAAAAGAAATCGTACCTTCTTGAAAATATTTGTAAACGTATACTGGATGCCCTTTACGGGAATTTCGATACCATAAAGAAAGCAACCATTAAAGTTTCGAAACACAACCCGCCAATGGGCGGACAAATTGGAAAAGTGAGCATTACCATGAGCCGATAATTTTATTGAAATAGTTTTTTGATAACCATATTTTTTAAATATATTTGCAGCCGCTAAGCCAAACAGGCAAAAGCAAACGTTCAATACAACAATGGTACCTTGGCCGAGTGGCTAGGCAGCGGTCTGCA
>JAGYOI010000508.1 GCA_018399395.1 Prolixibacteraceae bacterium | reverse complement strand
AGCCCCTTTTTATCCCATCATGGGCAATGAAGAGCACGGCAATACAATTGAACGCTACCTTCACTTTGCCCAACAATGGAACAGCGAGATTAAAAAGCCGAGTTATGTAATCAACCACGATAAGCTTGCATTTGTATTTGCCTCGCCCGACCATGGTCGCGATTTTGATGATAGCGGCGCCAAATGGGTTCTGGAACAAGTACAGCGATTAGCTCCAAAACCAGTGGTGTTGGTTGTTCATGGAGCTCAAAAAGGTGTTTATCCCGAAAACCCGGATAAAGGCATCAGCAATCAACTGTTCATTGAGCAGGTTATTCCACAAGCGAATCTTGCTGTAGTAATTTCGGGCGACCTGCACATGGATATGGACAGAGTGAACCACTCAAAGAAAATCGACCATGTTCATTATCTTCATATCCCTGCCCTTGAACGCACCAAAATACCCGATGAAAGCAATCACACGCCCATGTTCAGGGTGATGACGATTACCAAAAACGGAAACGTTGTTATCGATACTTATGCCGTAGGCGATGCAGTTCCACGCGAGGAACATGCCTATTCGTTTGTACTTCAGTATAATTAAAAATAAAAAATTCGGTTACCAGAAAGAGACACGAAGTCATTCACCCCTAACAACAAATATATCCTTTACCAAATTACTGTAAATACCGTTTTTTCTTTTACTCGCCGATAATTCACTGTACCGCCATGTGCACGCATAATTTGTCGTGAATGGCTAAGCCCGATACCTGAGCCCGATGATTTTGTAGTAAAAAACGGGACGAAAATTTCATCAAATATTTCGTCGGGTATTCCGGGGCCATTATCGCTTACGGTAATTTCGGTTTTGCTGTTTTCTTTTTGTGAAATGGCTATTTCAATAAGTGGTTCTAACTCTCCTACAAGAGCTTCGGCTGCATTTTTTACTAAATTCAAAATAACCTGTACCATCATTTGCTCATCAATAAAAACATCAAAATTATTTCCGGGAATTTTAAACTTTATTGAA
>JAGYOI010000507.1 GCA_018399395.1 Prolixibacteraceae bacterium | reverse complement strand
TGTCAACAACTTAAAAAATAGTAACGAACTATTGTAAAACACATCTTTTTTAAAAATATTCTAATGAAGAAAATAATCATTTTTCCAATAATATCTATTTTTCTGCTTATATCAGGAATCAACGTTAATGCGCAGGGTGTGCACGACCAAACAATGAAGTTTGGGCGGTTGTTGCGGCTTATCGATAGTTATTATGTTGATTCAACGGATACTGAAGAGTTAGCCGAAACAGCTATTGTTAAAATGTTGGCTGAACTTGACCCGCACTCGGTTTATATTTCGAAAGAAGATGTTGAGAAAATGAACGAGCCATTAAAGGGTAGTTTTGAGGGTATAGGTATATCGTTCAATATCTTACGTGATACATTAATGGTAGTGCAAACCATTCCGGGTGGGCCTTCTGAAAAAGTCGGGCTACAAGCCGGTGACCGTATAATTGAGATTGATGGAGAAAATGTTGCAGGGGTTGACCTTACCAACCAAATGGTATTTGATCGTTTACGTGGGGAGAAAGGGACGCTTGTAACGGTTTCTATTCTTCGAAGAGGCGAGGATGAATTGTTGGAATTCGAAATTATAAGGGATAAAATACCTATTTATAGTTTAGATGCATCGTATATGCTTAGTAATACTACAGGTTATATTAAGCTTAACCGTTTCTCTGCAACAACTACCGAAGAGTTTGTTACAGCGATAAACGAGTTGAAAGCTGATAACAATGTAGAGAGTCTTGTTCTCGACCTGAGAGGTAATGGAGGGGGGTACCTGAAAGCTGCCCATCAAATATCTGACCAGTTTCTTGAAGCAGGGCGGATGATTGTTTATACAAAAGGGTTGAATAACCCCAGAAAAGATTATACAGCTTCTTTTAATGGTGAATTTGAAAATGGTAAGCTGGTTGTTTTGATTGATGGTGGGTCAGCTTCAGCAAGCGAAATTGTTTCGGGTGCCGTTCAGGACTGGGACCGTGGTATTATTATCGGTCGCCGCTCGTTTGGTAAAGGCCTGGTG
>JAGYOI010000506.1 GCA_018399395.1 Prolixibacteraceae bacterium | reverse complement strand
AGAAGAGGCTGTGAAAACACATATACAGAATCTCCAGCCACAACTCGATGAACATGTGAAGGATTTTGATAATGCTCCTTTTTCTAATGACTTGTCGGATGAACAGGCTGAGCGGATATTGATGAATGAAGTTTACCGGAGCCCCCGGTATAGTTCGCTGAAGAAAAAAGGTTTGACAAGGGACCAAATCATGAAGAATTTCAACACCCCCGATACTTTGTTAATTTACACCTGGGACGGATATAAAGATACAATTATGTCGCCACTTGACTCTATTAAATATCGTCTGCGTCAATTAAGTTCTTCATTCATGGCAATGGAGCCTTCTACAGGTGAAGTGAAAGTATGGGTTGGTGGTTCGGCATACGGGGTTACTGAAATTGATATGGTACGTTCGTCAACATACAAACGGCAGGTGGGGTCTACCTGCAAACCTTTTTTGTATACATTGGCTATGCAAAACGGACTTTCACCCTGTAAAAGAGTGCCCAATGTAGAGCAAACGTTTATTCTGCCCGATGGTCGCACATGGACCGCTAAGAACTCAGGAAGCTCTGAGTCTGATGGTAAGATGGTAACATTACGCTGGGGGCTGGCCAATTCTGTCAACCAGGTATCGGCATGGGTAATGAAAAGATATAACCCTGAAGCAATGCGCGATGTTATGCGTAATATGGGAGTTTACAGTGATGTGCCGGCAGTGCCATCAATGTTTTTAGGAACTGCTGAAGTCACACTATACGAAATGGTTGCTGCCTATGCAGTTTATCCAAACAAGGGTGTATATACTACACCAACTGTTGTATCACGAATTGAAGACCGGCATGGAAATGTGCTTGCCCGTTTTACACCACGCAGGCATGAAGCCATTGATGAGCAAACGGCTTACTTAATGACCAAATTACTTCAGAATGTTGTAAGTGAAGGAACAGGTAGAAGATTGTCTTCTAATTACCAGCTTTACGAAGAATATGGTGGTTTTGACACACCGTTTGCCGGCAAAACCGGAACAACACAGAACCAGAGTGATGGCTGGTTTA
>JAGYOI010000505.1 GCA_018399395.1 Prolixibacteraceae bacterium | reverse complement strand
ATGTAACAAAGAACTTGCAGATAGTTTTGAATGTGCTATGAAAATGGACAGGTCTAATGACCCTGAACTTTAAATGGCACATAACGTGTTGCATAAGGCAAGTGCCTAAACTGAATTTAAATTGAAAAACTAACGTAATAAAATTATGGACAAAGAGAAGATACAAAAACAAATTGACAGAAACAGGGAACTGATTTCCCAAGCTTTAGAAATGGGTAATACTGAAATGATGTACTATATAGTGCGAAGATTAGCCAAAGACAACGAAAGATTAATTGCTAAACTTAAAGAATAATTTTATGGGTAATTTAGCACAGAATAAGAAACAGCGCACCGACAAGGCATTTGCTTTATGCGGTGTTAGCAATGCGAAGCGTCCGTTTTGCCCAAATTGCAAGGCAGGAGCTTATTATATTTGGCAATATTTACCTAAGTACACATGCTGTTTCTGCGGCACTACTTGGGCAAAATGATTGCTAACGGAAAGCATAAGAACAGTACGGGAATAACGCATAGACTTTAATACGTGAACAAATAAAAATTACTATTATGGCAAGAGATAATGCACCAATAAAGCACACATGCCCAACTATTGATAATATTATTGGTAAAATGGAGAGTGCGCGCGGGGAGGCTGAGTACATAAGCAAACACCCCGAAGAAGATAGTACAGATGAAGCAAGGACTATAATAGATGAACTTTGCGATGCAATTAGTGATATGGAAAATATACGGAGCGACAACTCTGAATTAAGAGATTGGGGCAATGAAGAATACGAACGGGCTGATTATGCAGAGGGAGAAAGGGATGATGCAATTAAAGACAAAGAACTTTTACAGGAAGAAATTGAGGAATTAAAGGCTAAAATTGATGAACTTGAAAATGAACTTAGTGCGGTGGCGGAGTAATTTTTATTCTTTCAATTACGCACTAATATTGATGCGAGAACCGAAAGTAGTATTGTTTTTATGCAATGTTGTGTTTTCCGTTGCGCTTGCAGATTACACAGCATTAAAAACCAACTTTTCAAGCGCAATGAAACACAACGCTTCGGGTGTAACCGCAGTAGCGGAATTAAA
>JAGYOI010000504.1 GCA_018399395.1 Prolixibacteraceae bacterium | reverse complement strand
AATTGGTTACGCGCCAAAAGAAAATGAGCTCCTTGCCTGGGCAAAAAGCCAGAACTTAAAGCTCGAATTACTGCGCGAGGCGGGTTTGATCAAGCAAAACAACGGCGAGGATTACGACTTTTTCCGTGAGCGCATAATGTTTCCTATATGCAACAAAACCGGCAAAGTGATTGGCTTTACAGGCCGCTATATTGGCAAAAACGCAAAAGCACCGAAATATCTCAACTCGCCCGATTCGCCCGTGTTTACAAAAGGCGAAGCACTTTTCGCGCTTAACCTTGCCCGTCAGGCAATAAGCAAAAACGACCGGGCATACCTTACCGAAGGGAATTTCGATGTGGCACGCCTGCACAGTATTGGCATTGAAAACACCATTGCACCGTGCGGAACGGCTCTCACACGCGAACAAGCCCGCCTGTTGCGCAACTTCACCAATAAGGTTACGCTTATTTACGATGGCGACAATGCCGGACGTGCAGCTATAATGAAGAATGCCGAAATATTCATCAAAGAGCAATTCTATGTAATGGTTGTGGCACTGCCCGATGAAAAAGATCCCGACGACTTTTTCGAGAGCCTTCAGCAATTCGAAGAGTATAAGGACCAGTTCCAAACCGACTATTTCTTTTACAAGGTTGAACAAAACCAGTCGAAATTCAACAACCCATCGTACAAGAGCGATTTTATAAAAGATACTGCCGGTTTGCTTGCCGTTTACGACGACACAAGCGTGCACGAGGTTTACATCGAGGAGCTGGGCAAAATGCTCAAGCCAAAAAAAGCTTGGCTCGACCAATTAAAAAACTACGTGGCCGACAAAGCCCCGGTCGAAAAGAAATCGTACATACCAAAACAGGTCGATTTGGCCGAGTACCAGGAGCTTGGTTTCTATGTTGACCACAACTGCTATTATTTTTCGAACAAAGGCGAACCGATACAGCGCAGCAATTTTGTAATGACACCGCTTTTCCATTTCGAAACCGATACCGATGCAAAGCGAATTTACGAAGTGAAAAACATACACGGAATGACCCGTGTAATTGAAATACACCAGAAAGAACTGGGTTCGCTATCAGCGTTTCGCATCCGC
>JAGYOI010000503.1 GCA_018399395.1 Prolixibacteraceae bacterium | reverse complement strand
TTGTTGGACGATGTCATTTGATTTTTCGCCTTTCGGCAGAAGAAAATACTACTCATTTACAATACGGGCCAATGCATCGATGTTGCAAGACTTGAAAATTGACAAAACAGAACGTCGCTTTTAAGTGTTATAAGATGTCATAAGAAATTGTATTCCCCCTGATAAATCAATAATTATTTAATTTTCTTAAAATGAAACAAATAATACAAACTTCAAATGCTCCGGCAGCAGTAGGGCCTTATAGCCAGGCTGTAGAAGTAAACGGCATGCTTTTCATTTCTGGTCAGGTTCCTATAAATCCGGAATCTGGCGAGCTTGTTCAACCTGATATTGTTTTACAAACACAGCAGGTGCTTGAGAATATTGGTGCAATCCTCGAGAAGGCAGGGTATTCGTATGCAAGCGTTGTTAAAACAACCTGCCTTCTTTCTGATATGGAAAACTTTAAAGCGATGAATGGAGTTTACGCTACTTTTTTTACCGGTCAGCAACCGGCAAGGGCAGCTTTTGCTGTTAAGGGATTGCCCTTAGGTGCCTTAATTGAAATTGAAGCAATTGCCATTAAATAAGCAAAATTTATGATTCCATATATACAGGTTGAAGGTTTAACACGCTATTGGGGCGAAGTGGTATTGTTTGAAGATTTGAATTTCACCATTGCCCAGGGGCAAAAGATAGCACTTATTGCCCGAAATGGGGCCGGTAAAACAACACTTCTGAATACGATTATGGGAACTGATTTGCCCGATGCTGGAACAGTTACTTTCACGAACGATATAAGTGTTGGTTATTTATATCAAAATCCGGTTCAAAATCACAATCTTACGGTAATGGAAGAGATATACAACTCGACAAGCGAAGTTGTACAAGCAGTTCGTGAATACGAAACAGCCATTCAAAATCCGGATAAACATGACCTACAGGAAGCTACCGAAAAAATGGACCGAATGAATGCGTGGGACTTCGAAGTTAAAATAAAGCAAATTCTTTCGCAGCTGAAGATTACCAACTTCGATCAAAAAATCGGAGAGCTCTCGGGCGGGCAGCAAAAACGGGTGGCACTTGCCAATGTACTTATTAACAATCCCGATATACTTATACTTGACGAGCCAACAAACCATCTTGACCTTGATATGATTGAATGGCTCGAAGAATATTTACA
>JAGYOI010000502.1 GCA_018399395.1 Prolixibacteraceae bacterium | reverse complement strand
GTTCAAAATTGCTCCTGAGCGGGTTAATTGACACGGCATACCGCAATATTTACTACCTGATAATTGGAAAATACTTTTCTGCAGTCGAATTGGGGTTTTACACCCGTGCCGTTCAATTTAGAAATTTACCTGCACAAAATATTACTGGAATCATGTCGCAGGTAACTTATCCGGTTTTGGCACAAATGCAAGGCGACACGATCCGATTAAAAGCTGCTTATAAAAAAATGATTAAAACGGTAATGTTTATCAGTTTTACTTTGATGGCAGTTATGGCAGCAAGTGCTGAGCCCATGGTCATTGCATTGATTGGTGAACAATGGCGACCCTCAATTATTTACTTGCAATTGCTCGTTTTTCCTGGTATAATGTACCCTTTGCATGCTTTAAACCTAAATATGCTTAACGTACTTGGACGCTCCGATCTGTTTTTAAAATTGGAAATTATTAAAAAGCTGATAGTAATTCCAACCATCATCATTGGAATTATTTGGGGAATAAAAATCATGATTTTGGGCATGTGGGTAAATACACTGATTGCCTATTACCTTAATAGCTATTATTCAGGCAAGTTTATTAATTATTCAATAAAAGAGCAGGTGAGAGACATATTGCCCTCCTTATTTCTTGCATTGGGCATGATGGCGGTTGTTTTTATTGCCGGAAAATTAATAGCGGCAAGTTATCTTGTAAAATTTATTCTTCAAGTTTTAATCGGGGCAACAATAACCTTACTACATGGTGAAATGCTGAAATTCGAGCCCTATTTATACATCAAAGAAATGGTATTTGATAAATTAAAATCAATGAAATTTGGAAAATAATAAACCCATTTACATTACTCAGCATGTACGCCCTCCTATTGAAGAATTTACCGAATTGCTCAAGCAAATATGGGACAATAAGATATTGACTAACAACGGACTCTTTCATCAACAATTGGAAAAAGAACTTACTGAATTTTTAGGACTAATGTATATTTCACCTTTTGCAAATGTTACATTAGCCCTTCTTACGGACATTAATGTGCTTCGACTCAAAGGGGAAGCAATTATCACTCTATGCAGTTTTGTTGTAGCAACAAATGCTCTGTGGTGGAAAACAAACCGGTTTTTTTGGATGTCGGAAAATCAGGGAAGGAAAGCATTTTTCCCTGTACAATAAACTGGGTGCCCACGTTATT
>JAGYOI010000501.1 GCA_018399395.1 Prolixibacteraceae bacterium | reverse complement strand
GCTGATATCCGGTTTGAATAGGCTTGTCCGGCAGGCATAATTGCTGTTATTCCGGTACGTATGTTGCTTTTTTCGGTTCCTCCTGGTATTTGTACATCATCTTCAATTCGTGAGAAATGGCCAACACGCACCCCTTTAACATCTGTAATAGCGTTATATATTCCGGGCTGCATCCTGCCAATTTGAATTCCCAGTTCCCGTGCATTAGGACGTGGGATTTCAGATGTAAAATCGTCTTTTTTAGTCTGCTTTGCTGATTTAATCGCAAGGCTATATCGACGTGCAGCTGAACGAATAATTAACCGCAAGACATCGCGAAATTCGAGGCCACGTGATTTGGCCGCAGTCATAAGAGTAGCATCCGGATGAAGACTTGGTAGTGGGTTAAGTTCAATAAAATAAGGTTTCCCATTGGAATGCAATCGAATATCTACCCTGCCAACATCAGGACAAGACATTATATTGAAAACTTCCCGGGCCATTTTTATTACGGCGTTTTCTTCTTCGGTATTTATATTTGCAGGACAGACAACATTTACTGATTTAGCAGCTTCGCCACCCTGTTTCATATCATAATCGTAAATGTTGTATTTACCTCCAATTTTATCAAGATCAAAAGTATGTTCTACAATGTCAAGTATCTTTCCCGGAAAACTTTCCAGAAATGGAACGCTGAGTTCGCGGCCATCTATATATTCTTCAACAACAAGACCTGCCGGATAATGGTTTAAAAGATTGTCTATTCTGGCCAGGGCTTGTTCTCTTGTTTCAACGACTGAATCTTGTGTAATTCCTTTGCTCGACCCTTCCGAATTAGGTTTAATCATCAATGGATATTGTAAATCCTCTGGTAAATTGCACTCTTTTGCAGTTATTAAAACTCCTCTTGGAACACTTATCCCATATGAAGACAATACAGTTTTGGCAAGATGTTTATCGAGATTAAGATGAAGAAGAGAAGCATTTCCACCTGTAAACGGGATACCCATTTGCTCGTACAAGCCAGGATAAAAGGCTTCCCGGGAACTGCCAATTGTGCCTTCTGCCAGGTTAAAAACCAGGTCAGGCTCGCTTTCAACCAGGCGCTCAATTACATCAGCTGGTTTACCCGAAACCTCAACTACGGTAACAGTATGCTGCAGACTGTTAATTGCATCATATATCCTGGTAATATCTGCTTCAGTTAAAAGTTCAGATGTAGCT
>JAGYOI010000500.1 GCA_018399395.1 Prolixibacteraceae bacterium | reverse complement strand
TTTAATCTTCAGTTTACTTTTCTTAAAATATTGATGCAATGCATTTTTCTCTTCTTGAGTCAATGTATCCTGACTGCCAATAAAATCAACATCAATTTCTGACTTTTTATTCTTCATAATTGTTTGTTTTAAAATACCTGTTAATAAGTTTCAATGCAGAAACCTTTTCAATTATCATTAACCTTCCACCAAAATGAATAGCCCCTAATGTTTTTTCGTAATGATGTATTAGTTGCGTTTTAGATATAAAAGCAATGTTTCCTTCATGTCCTCTTTGAAAAGACACTTTACATGAAAAAGCAACTAAATTGCCTGGAACACCAGAGTACATTTTTGTTTTGCCTTTGTTAAATGGAGCACTCTCAACTAAATGCATAAAAACATGATCCTCTTTTACTTCAATGCTCAGAAGACCTTGAATAACATTAGGATTACCAACAATTGTCAATTTATCAAAAAAAAATCCAGCCCTACAGTTTTATTGTCCATTCAGCTAATCTACAAAAAATAAGTCGAATTCTATAATCAAATAAGAATCAGGTTTTTTGTTTTTTCTTTTTAGCGGCCGGAAACAGAATATTGTTCAGGATAAGCCGGTATCCGGGTGAGTTGGGGTACATGCTCAGGTCGGTTGGCGGGTCGCCCACGGCATGGCGGTAATCTTCGGGGTCGTGCCCCCCGTAAAAAGTCCAGGTGCCATTGCCATATTCACCATGAATGTAGCGAGCTTCATCGGCTGCTTTGTTTTCGCCCATGATAAGCACTTCAGGTTTTACCAATTCTTTTTTGTAGGCCGTGGTTTGTCCCATAAAACCTTTAACTATGCGCGTATGGTTTTGTGTTAACATGGTTGGTACGGGATCCCATTTTGCTGAAAACTCGAATAGTGTAAAATAATCGTTGCTCATGTTGATTTTTCGCGATTCTGTAACATCAATGTCAGAAAATTCGTACCGGTAAGGGTCTTCTTCAACATGAAAATTATGGAAAGCGAATGTTCGCGAATAGTCGAGCTTCTCGTTCATGTTTTTATCTGCCGGGTCTCCGTCGTACATCGATTCACATATGTCGGTATTTTCAGCGGCTAGGGCAATGTCGTAAGTGTCGGTGGCTGCACACATGGCAAACAGGAAGCCGCCACCGGTAACGTAGCTTTGAATGCTTTTTGAAACAACCAGTTTCATCTCCGAAACTTTCATAAAGCCCATTTCCCGGGC
>JAGYOI010000050.1 GCA_018399395.1 Prolixibacteraceae bacterium | reverse complement strand
AAATCAGCGCCCTGGCCAATTTCCTCGTCGGGCGTAAAACCCACTTTTATTTCGCCGTGCTTAATTTCGGGATGTTGCACAAGGTGCTCCATGGCTGTTACAATTTCGGCAAGCCCGGCCTTATCATCGGCTCCCAGCAAGGTGTTACCATCGGTTGTTATCAGCGTTTGCCCCTCGTATTTTAGCAATTCGGGAAAAACTGCCGGGTCAAGTTCAATTCCTTTTTCGGCATTCAACACAATTTTTTTGCCGTCGTAATTTTCAATAAATTGTGGGTTAATCCCCTTCCCCGAGAAATCAGAGCTCGTGTCAACATGTGCCACAAAGCCTACTACCGGCACTTTCTTATCAATATTCGACGGCAAAGTGGCCATTACGTACGCCTTATCATCCACTGAAACATTAGATAACCCGATCCCCTTTAGCTCTTCAGCCAATTTTTTGGCAAAATCAAGCTGGGTTGGTGTACTGGGGTGCAAACCACTCTTCGGATCCGAGGTGGTTTCAACTTTAATATATTCAAGAAAACGATCAACAACTTTCGACATGATGCGTATAAATTGGTTCAACGTACAAAATAAGCTAAACAATGAAAACAGGCAAACAACATCGATACATTTTACAATAGATCGTAAGATTTTAGACATGAGACAATAGATGTTTGGAAATAAAATCGCATAAAAAATTTTATATTTGCAATACCAGAATAGATCGGGGCGTAGCGCAGTCCGGTAGCGTGCTTCGTTCGGGACGAAGAGGTCGCAGGTTCGAATCCTGTCGCCCCGACAAAAATTGCTAAATATGAAAATATCAAATACCAAAAAGACGTGGGGCATCATTCTGTTGTTGCTCATAATCATTACGAGTCTGGCCTTTTATCCTTCAAAACCTCAAGCGCCCATTCAATATTACGAAAGAGAAAGCGGGCAATTACAAACCGAGAAGGTGGCCGGGGAGAACTGGTTAATTTGGTTGTACTATAATCCAATTGGAGAAGCAACATTGTGGACATTCGCTAAAAGAAAGGTGGTTTCAACAATTTATGGAAAAATAATGGATTGCAGTTGTTCTGCAAGAAAGATACCTGACTTTATTGAAGATTTTGATATTGACATGAGCATTGTCCAAAACCAGGAGTTCAACAATTTCAATGATTTTTTCACACGCGAACTAAAGGATGGTGCAAGGCCGATTGACACAAGCGACAGTATTGTTGTATCGCCTGCCGATGGCAAAATTTTGGCTTATGACAATATTAGCAACTCCGATTTTATTATAAAAGGTTTCCGGTTTGATGTAGCATCTTTTTTAGATAATCCGGAACTAGCAAAAAATTACCATGATGGTGATCTACTTATCATTCGGTTGGCCCCTCCCGATTATCACCGTTTTCATTTCCCGGTCAGTGGAAAAGTATTGCTCAGTAAAAAGATTGATGGGGATTATTATTCAGTCAACCCCCTTGCTTTACGTGAAAAGGCTGAAATATTTTTTCTGAACAAACGTGAATACTCAATCCTTTCGAACCCTTTATTTGGAAATGTAATTATGGCCGAGGTTGGTGCCACAATGGTAGGCAGCATCGTGCAAACTTATGAGGGAAATCTGGTGAAGAAAGGTGAAGAAAAAGGATATTTTAAATTTGGAGGCTCAACGGTTGTATTGCTGTTTGAAGACGATAAAATCAACATTGATCAGGACTTATTGAAAAATACAGCGAAGGGATATGAAACGACTATTGAAATGGGCGAAAGCATTGGTGAACAACAATAAGCACAAATCAACATGTTAAAATACACCAGAAGGGTGAAAAATTGTTCATTTTAGTCGTATAAATTGTTCTATAAATAAATGATGCAAGGAAGTTAACTTTTGTGAAACGTTTCCGCACATCTCCATTATTCTTTTCAAAGGTGTTTTTATTCAACAGAGACATCCTTGTTTTTTTTATTTTTGCAGGACAAACCCGACACTTTGATCCGGAAAATTATTCATATCGACATGGATGCTTTTTTTGCATCGGTTGAGCAACGCGACAACCCACAGCTCAGGGGAAAACCTGTGGCCGTTGGTGGAAGCAGTAACCGTGGCGTTATTGCCGCCGCGAGCTATGAAGCCCGGAAATATGGCATACACTCTGCTATGGCAACTGTAAAGGCAAAGCAACTTTGTCCGCAACTTATTATAGTCCAATCGAACCGTGAAGCATACATAGAGGCTTCACGCGTAATCCGTTCAATTTTTCATAAATATACCGATATTGTAGAACCTCTTTCTATTGACGAAGCATTTCTCGATGTAACCTTTAGTACGCACGAAAACCGTTCAGCAACTTTATTGGCACGGAAAATTAAAAATGAAATACACGAAGCAACCGGTTTAACAGCATCTGCCGGAATTTCATACAACAAATTTCTGGCAAAAATTGCTTCCGATATCAACAAACCAAACGGCATATTTACCATTCCGCCCGAAGATGCCATTGCTTTTTTAGAAAAACTTGAAATTGGCGAATTTTATGGCATAGGAAAAGCCTCACGTCAAAAGTTTCACGAATTGGGCATATTTAACGGAAAAGATTTGAAAAAGTATTCAAAAAAAGACCTGATACAATGGTTTGGCAAAACCGGCGGATATTATTACAACATTGTACGGGGAATTGATAACCGCGAAGTAACACCACACCGCGAGAGAAAATCAATTGGAGCTGAAAAAACCTTCGAAAACGACTCATCGTTGCCCTCAGAATTAGAAAGCAGGCTTTTGAAAATTATTGACAAACTTTGGCTTGATATTGAAAGCAAAAGCATAGAAGCAAAAACCATAACACTAAAAATAAAGTTTCACGATTTTGAAAGTATCACCCGAAGTAATACTTTAGGGATTTTTATAAAAAATAAAAAACAGTTAACCGAAAGAGCATTAAAAATATTACGTGCTGAATACCCACTCGAAAAGCCTGTACGGCTTTTAGGGGTCTCGCTTTCAAACTTCAGGCATGAATTAAAACTGCCAAAGCAAATGAATTTAACGTTTTAAGAAACTATGGAAGAAAAAATTTATCAGCTTATAGCATCTAAAATTAATATTGGTTTAGAACAGGTAAAAAACACGATATTTCTGCTTCAAAGCGGTGCCACTATTCCCTTTATATCGCGCTACCGTAAGGAACTTACCGGTAGCCTCGACGAATTGCAAATTGCTGCAATTCAAAAAGAACTGAATTACTTTACCGAACTTGACAAGCGTAAAGAAACCATTCTCCATACCATTAAAGAGCAGGAAAAACTCACACCTGAGCTTGAAAATATTATCAGAGAAACGTATAACGCGAACGAGCTTGAAGATATATACCTGCCTTACAAACCCAAAAAACGTACGCGTGCAACCATTGCCCGCGAAAAAGGTCTTGAACCCCTGTCCAAGATCATCATGGCACAGCGCGAAAACGACATCGAAACAAGGGCGGCTTCTTTTATCAGCGATGAGGTTGAATCGGTTGAAGAAGCACTTGCCGGGGCACGCGACATTATTTCGGAATGGATAAACGAAAACAACAGGGCCCGCGACTCCGTGCGTTTTTTATTTAAACGTGAAGCTGTTATACATTCAAAACTGGTAAAAAGCAAAGAAGCTGAAGCTCAAAAATACCGCGACTATTTTGACTGGACAGAACCATTACAAAAATGCCCTTCGCACCGCTTCCTTGCTATTAAGCGGGCCGAAAAAGAAGGCCTCCTGAAAGTTTCCATTTCAATTGAGGAAGAACATGCCTTTGAAAAGCTCGAAAGAATTTTCATTCGCAGTAATTCATCGTGTACCGAACATGTTGAAAAAGCGATAAAAGACAGCTATAAGCGTTTACTATCGCCATCTATCGAAACAGAATTTGCCCAGGAATGGAAGCAAAAATCGGACGAAGAAGCCATTAAGGTTTTTGGCGAAAACCTCCGTCAGTTGCTTTTAGCCCCTCCACTCGGGCAAAAAAGGGTACTGGCCATCGACCCCGGTTTTCGTACCGGTTGCAAAGTTGTTTGCCTCGACGAACAAGGAAACTTGCTTCACAACGAAACTATTTACCCCCACCCTCCTCAACGCGAGGTTAAACAATCGGCAAAGAAAATGGCCTCGCTGGTGAGCATGTACAAAATTGAGGCTATAGCTGTGGGCAACGGCACTGCAGGCCGTGAGACAGAGAAATTCATGAAGTATATGCGCTTCGACCGCGATATTAGTGTTTTCTCGGTAAACGAAGATGGCGCCTCAGTATATTCTGCTTCACCGATTGCACGCGAAGAATTTCCAAACTATGATGTAACCGTACGTGGTGCTGTTTCAATCGGGCGCAGATTAATGGATCCCTTGGCCGAGCTTGTGAAAATTGAACCCAAATCGATTGGCGTAGGACAATACCAGCACGATGTTGATCAAAAATTACTCCACGCCGACCTCGACAGGGTTGTTGAATCGTGTGTAAATACCGTTGGCGTAAATTTGAATACCGCCAGCAAACACCTCCTTACCTACGTTTCGGGTTTAGGTCCTCAATTGGCACAAAATATTGTTGATTACCGTAAAGAAAACGGGAACTTTAAATCACGCGAGGAATTGCTCAGCGTTAAACGCATGGGCGCTAAAGCGTTTGAACAGGCAGCCGGTTTTTTACGCATCCGCAATGCTGAAAACCCGCTCGACAACACGGCAGTCCACCCTGAAAGCTATCACATTGTTGAAAAAATGGCAAGTAAACTCGATGCCAATATTGATAAGCTTATTGAATCGGAATCGCTCAGAAAGCTAATTAACCTAAACGATTTCGTAACAGAAAACATTGGCCTGCCAACACTTAAAGATATCATGAACGAACTGGATAAGCCAGGTCGTGACCCACGTGAAAAAATCAGGGTAATGGAATTTGACGATTCAATAAAAACTATTGAAGATTTAAAGGTTGGCATTACAGTACCCGGCATCATCACCAACATAACACGATTTGGTGCATTTGTTGACATCGGCATCAAAGAAAACGGCCTGATTCATATTTCTAATATGGCAAACCGTTACATAGACGACCCGGCAAAAGTTGTGAAACTTAACCAACACGTGAAGGCCAAGATTATTGACATTGACCTGGTAAGGAAAAGAATTCAGCTTTCGATAAAAGAAGACAATTAATGTGCATTTGATTATCTCCTGATATTCTTTGAGATATTATATCAAACGTTTAATCCTTTTTGATAAAGTCTGAAAGCAATTGGATGCAATAGAAAGCCATGGAAAACAATTGCATTCAACTGTTTCTAACCGCCTTCTATTGTTTTCGGGGAATTGGTCAATTCATGCCAATCTCATCATCGAAGAGGTCTTCCTGGCTGTCAAACTCAGCCTCAATAAAATCATCGGCCTCTTCAATTAAACCTTCAATGTAATCTTCATCGTCAGGTTTGTCATCAATCCAGTGAATGTGCTGATTACTGTAGAAGTCCTCAATATCACTTTCTACAATAAAACGGGGCGGCTCATTGTGCACCACGTAAATTTTCTCGGGGAATTCCTGCGAGTTATCGGCAATTAGAAATTTTGGTAACATATTATGATGATATTTAGTATTTGATAAAAATAATACATTTTGACAAAAGCTCACTGTTTTACACTAAATTGTGTTGAATTTGCATAATATTTTTTCTTTTCTTATTCTTTTTACATACTTTTATCTGCATTTTGTATCGGGTGTTAATGCACATATAAGTATAAAGTATAATTAATAAAACAGCTATGAACAAGATTTCAAAAGAACTTGTAGGGGCATCAGCAGTTCCCATAATACTTTCGATATTAGACAAAAAAGAAAGTTATGGTTACGAAATCATGCAAAAAGTAAAAGATCTTTCAGACGACCGGATAGAATGGAAAGAAGGCAGCCTTTACCCGGTATTACATAAACTGGAAAAAAACGGCTTAATCAAATCACTATGGAAAATGGCCGACAACGGACGTCACCGTAAATACTATGCCATAAACAAAAAGGGTCGTAAAGCTTTACGCGAAGAAATTGAAAACTGGAACCTGGTTGAGAATATGCTTAAAGATTTGTGGTCTGACCTGACACCTATCGAATAAACAATGAGAATGTTTCGACTATTTCTGAACTTATCAATGATGATGTAGACATCCACCTGCTGGATGACACAACTTGTTTCAAAAGCGCTACCAATGGTAATAAAGGGGCTAATGAAAAGATAGCCCAATTATTACTAATCATTTAGCCCATTACGAATAAAGTCTGTTGTCTCATGTCTCAAATCTAACGATCTATTGTATTACTTACATGATTTTTTTCCGTTCAGGCTTTAAGCCTTTGACCCACTGGTTCACCACATACTCATTTTTGTCGATCCATTCACGCACCCCGATTTCAGGGTCTTCGTATTGGTTCACAAAATAAATAAGCCGGTTAAATTGCATCTCCGAAAGCTGCATCCGCTCGAAAAAACGGTACATCCGGGGATGTGTTTTTGACAAATTCTTGCATCCCAGCGCCACAATATTTTCATTTCCGCCAAAAACGCCTTCCGGATCTTCAAGAAAACGAACATCAAAGCGCTCAAACAGCCAATGTGGTTCCCAGCCGGTAATAACCACCTCTTCGCGCCGCAAATACGATTCAGAAAACGCTTCAGTCATATCACTTTCTGTAGCTTCAACCAACTCAATATTAGCCATATCATATTCTTTAAGCGCTTGTACTGCCTGTATCATCACCCCGGCTTCTCCTTCTATACCAATAATTTTTTGTAAAGTACTCCCTTTAATATCCGAAACAGATTGAAGTACACTAAACTCAGGCACTACCAAACCGGTACGCGCATTGGGGTATATAATCCCTACCTGGTCAATCGATTCGGAATACATTTCCAGATACGAACGCTGGGTCTCAGGAAGCCAGGCATCGGCAAATACATGTGCTTCACTATTGGCCAATGCAGCATAAACATTATCAATACTGGCCAATTTCAGCTCTACTTCGTATTCCATTTCATCTTCGAGCAGCACTTTTGCTAAATGTGTAATGGCTACCGATTCAGACCAATCGGTATAAATAACTTTTACGGTATTATTTTCATCCTCTGATGAATTACCTGCATTACAACCAAAAAATGCCACTCCAAATACCAACAACATTACAATATATACATTGAAAACTTTCATAGTACCCTGTTTTAAATTCTACCTGAAAATAGCCTCAAGGAAACCTAATGTTTGCTTTCGGTCTTTTACAATTAAAACATTAATGTTTTTCTCAGCATCAGCAAGATCTTCTGATGTGCGATCGAGAATCACATTGGCCAATTCTGACTTAACTTTTGAACCGATCATTACCAAGTCAACATGATTGATTAAACCATGGTGATACAGCAAATGGGCCTCATCGTAATTTTTATTGTAAACATGCTTACAAGGGATCGCTTCAGGATCAAGTTTTAGTTTTTTCATAAATTTGTCATATTCCTTTTTACCATGTTTGGTCATTTTCTCTTTCAGCCGCTTTTCATCTTCAGCCGAGTATTGGGGGAAATGGCTTAACGGTATTTTAAACGCGTTCAGTGCCGACACCGATGCATCAGTCTGGTTACTTAACATCACGGCTGTACGCATGGCAATTTCCGACATTTTTGAGAAATCCATCCTTACGAGGATATTATCCAGTTTTGGGGCCGATGAAGTATTAACCAACAATACAGATGATGGCGTTAATGGCATCACCCTGCGTGCCAACGAACCGGCGCCAGTATAGCCAACTTTCTTACCAAAAAATGTCAGG
>JAGYOI010000005.1 GCA_018399395.1 Prolixibacteraceae bacterium | reverse complement strand
TGAACGAAATTAGCCGCAGGGGGTGCTAGTCTTGATAAATCTTTACAGCTCGAAGTGTAAAGGACCAAATCTATTGACAAAGGATCGATATTATATTTTTCGATTGCATTTTTTGCTGCTTTAACAGCCATTTCCATTGCATTTTCGCCATCGGCAACCCTGCGCAGGTTTTTATCAAAATTGGGATCGGTGCCAAAAAACGCTTCTTCCTGAGGGGATAAATGCACGTTTTTGAAGTCTGAATTTTTAACAATTTTAGGTGGAAGATATTTTCCAATAGCAACAATGCCAACAGGCATTTGAGGTTTCACTGCATAGCTTCCTGAGAGATCCGGATTAATTTTCGCTGAATTCATTTACTAATTTTTTTGAAGATTGATAACTATTTTTCAAGACATTCTCTATCAGTGCCTTACTTAATTGCATGATTACACAAATGTGGTTCTCGCCTGCACCCGATGAAGCAAAAATGACTTTGTCACCACTTTTTACCAGTTTGTTTTCGATGCTTTCGAGCAAATTAACAGGAGCTGAGCATGTGGCCACATTCCCGTATTTTTTAAATGTTTGATAAAATTTATTTTCAGGAATACCAATTGATTCACGCCATACCTCGCCGGCCCACGCAACTGGTTGATGGGTGGAAAGAAAGTCGATATCGTTGATACTTAAACCAGCTTTTCCCAGACTTTCTTCTACAACAAATTTTAGGTCTTTTGCCGCATTTTTTGCAATCTCTTTGTTGGCTGCAGGGTTGTAAAAGGTTACAAAAGATTGTGAATAATCAGGGCCTGAATCAATTCTCTTTAGAAGTAAAGGTTCACGCCGTTGATAGATAATGCCATCGTGACGGCTCCCATGACTGAGTGAGTGAGAGGAAATATAACCACAACCATCGGGCACATTTGAAACAATCGCTGCGGTTGCCCCATCGCCGGTATCAACACTGAAGTGTGTAGATCGGTCGTTAACATGTGAGTCGATGAAACTCGAAATAACCAAAATATTCTTTTTCATCCCCGACTTGATGTATGAACAGGCAAGCTCGGTCATTGTTACAAACGATGAGCAACAACTGTCAACACCAAAGGCCCCGGCATTTTGCAATTTTAACTTGTGTTGTATTAACGAAGCATTTTCCGGTAATGGATGGTCCGGGACTTGTGAGTGCGAGATAACCAGATCAATATCGTCCGGATTAATGCCGGAGCTGCATATGGCCATTGCACCGGCAAGGGTTTCTGCATCTGAAGGCAGCATTGGGTGTGGGTGCAGCGATTCTTTTATCGAACCAGGATCCAATGGGACCCGCCTCCGTTCTTCTGTCCCCTGAAAAGGATCAGCTTGTTTTTTTTCGGGAAGACTTTTCACCCATGCATTATACCAGGGTTTACTGCCCCAGCCATCATCATTTGTTTCAATTTCGCCGGGGAGTGACTGGTGCTTTTCGATATAATCAATATACTCCTCGGGCAGCAAGGTTTTTGTCCGCAAAAAGGTTACAAGCCTCGTTGTAAACTCACCAGCTAATTTTTTAGCGGGCATGTAAGCCGACAAGGAAACAAAACCTGCTTTTGGTAATGATTCGTTCATAGTACTGTAGAATTAATGTTTTGTGTTGTAATTAATTTAAATAGTGTTATATAGGACTTTCATAATTTACCTATTTTCTGCCACTTTGTAATATTGGTAAATAGACATCATAAGCCCATAACCACATCATAAGCTTAGCTCATTTAGCTATTAAAAAGGCAACGAAATAAATAAGTAAAATTATAAACCCCACAATCTACTTAACATATGCGCAATTTAAATAAAATACTTAACGGAGCAAATAATAAATACATAATATGTATAAATGTTTATGAAAAACCATAGAATGTCCAAAAAATGGAAATTAATTACGAACCCCGTTATGCAGAAAAAGCTTTCAAGAGGGAAATTGAGCCCATTGGGCTTTGCAACTACAACTCAAGATGGCACCTCATTGCATGGTGCCGTTTGCGAAACGACTACCGCGACTTCCGACTGGACCGTATTGAAAGCTTAAAATCTTCACACAAAAACTTTAAAGGAAAACAACATCTATCGGTTAATGAATACCTCAAATCGATTGCAACCTTTACCGATGAACCCAATATTTCGTTGGTAATTGATGCCGACAAGAAAAAATACATCGATGAATCGAAATACTGGTATGGTTTTCTTAAAGAACAAAAAACAGACAGCGGGTTCAGGATCGAGTTCTCAAATACCGAGTTATATGGTTTTGCTAATTGGTTGTTAAGCAGTGGCTCGTTCCCTGCAATTGAAAAACCAGAAGAACTCAAAGAAATAATAAGAGGTTATGTGAAAAGGGCAGCTGATTATTATTTAGAGAAATGCTATTACCCCCATCAATAATGGTTTTGTTAAATCTATATAGCTACCGATTGAAAAAGCATAGCTTTAAATGAATTAATTCTATTTTCGCGCGCTCAAAATATGTTATAAAACACATAGAGTATTCACAATAAAAAAATGAAACCCCTGCAATTAGGATGATTGCAAAAAAAAGCGCGAAAAACATGAAGCAGATTTTACGACTATTTGATTTCAACTCAAAAATTAATTATAAAACTGAGATTTTATCAGGCATTACCGTTGCGCTTGCCCTTGTGCCCGAAGCGGTAGCTTTTGCCCTCATTGCAGGGCTTTCGCCATTAACCGGTTTGTATGCTGCGGTTGTAATGGGGCTTGTAACTTCAGTGCTTGGTGGCCGCCCGGGTATGATATCGGGTGCAACCGGTGCTATTGCTATTATTATTGTAGCCCTGGCAAAAACCCACGGCGTTGAATATATTTTTGCTACGGTGATTTTGGCAGGGATTATTCAGGCTGCTGCCGGGATACTTCGACTTGGTAAGTTGATTAGGCTAGTACCGCAACCGGTTGTGTATGGTTTTGTAAACGGTTTGGCTGTTATTATTTTTATGTCACAACTCGGGCAGTTTAAAAGCGCAGATGGCTCGTGGTTAAACGGTTCTCCGTTATACATGTTGGTAGGATTAGTCTTTCTGACCATGTTTATTATTTGGGGCATGCCAAAATTAACCAAAGTTGTACCGGCTTCGTTAACGGCAATACTGGTCGTTTTCGGATTGGTTGCCATACTGGGCATCGATACCAAAACGGTTGGCGATATTGCTTCTATCGAAGGTGGTTTCCCGCCATTCAATATTCCCCAAATCCCATATACTTTAGAAACGTTAATGATTATCCTGCCCTATGCAGCCATTGTTGCAGGCGTAGGCTTAATTGAAAGCCTGCTTACCATGAATATTATTGACGAGATTACCGAAACCCGGGGCAGTGGCAATAAGGAAGCTGTGGCACAGGGCACGGCAAATATTTTATCCGGGTTTTTCTCAGGAATGGGCGGCTGTGCCATGATTGGCCAAAGTTTGATTAACATATCGAACGGTGCCCGTGCAAGGCTTTCGGGTATAGTTGCATCGCTTATGTTGCTGGTTTTTGTAATGTTTGGCTCGGGCTTAATCGAACAAGTGCCCATGGCTGCCCTCACCGGCCTGATGATTATGGTTGCCGTTGGTACTTTTGAGTGGGCAAGTCTGCGCACGGTTAACAAAATGCCAAAGTCGGATATTTTTGTAATGGTAATGGTAACCCTTGTAACTGTTTTCCTTCATAATTTGGCGCTGGCCGTTATCATTGGGGTAATCATTTCGGCACTGGTTTTTGCATGGGATAATGCCAAACGCATCAGGGCACGTAAAAGCATCGACAGCGAAGGCATTAAGCATTACGAGTTATACGGTCCCCTGTTTTTTGGGTCGGTATCAACTTTCAACGATAAGTTTGATGTGCAAAACGACCCCGACGAAGTGATTATCGACTTCAGGGAAAGCCGCGTTGCCGACATGTCGGCCATTGAGGCACTCAATAAAATAACCGAACGATACCAAAAAGCCGGTAAAAAGCTTCATTTGAAGCACTTGAGCCCCGACTGCCGAAAATTATTGCGGAATGCCGAAAATATTATTGATGTGAATGTAATTGAAGATCCAACTTACAAGGTAATGGTGAATAAGATTTAAGGTTCATGCGCCTTTAAACAGTGCTTTTTTGAACCACTTTTAACACGGTTTCTTTATAGCTACGGCCAAGGGGTAATTCCTTTTGGTTATTTACCTCAACCGTAGTTGATGTAAAAGCTGTAATTTTTTTTAGTGGAACCAGATACGATTTATGAATACGCATAAAACCCGATTCAGACAACTCTTCTTCAAGCTTACTTCACGGGCAAGCGGCTCGTCGTCCACTATCATACATCGTGTTGTCATTGTTTTAGTGTTAAGGGTTCTTTCTTATATGAGTTTATCAAATAGTTTATGTTTAATTCTTCCCCGGTGGCTGTTTTTAGTAATTCATTCCAGTGTTTAGCATTGCCATGTTTAATAAACTGGTGTAAGGGTTCTATATTGTTATCAGGAAAATAATTTTCAAGTTGTGCTGCAATAGCATAAGCATACAAATAGTTAGCATTTACTATGCTGGCATATATAATGTGCCGGTTTGTAACCCATTCGGGTAAACGATTATCGGGTTTTGTATCGTACAGCATGTACTTTTGGGTTAAATCCCACCACAACTTGGTGTAATCCTGTTCGGGGTTTTCAAAAACACTTTTCTCAAACATGAGATTTCTGGATAAATTACGCAATTGATACAAGCGTGTTGGGTTTGTAAAATCACCGTAATATGGCAATGAAGGCTCACTGCTTATTCCAATCATACTACGCAGTGTCGGGGAATAGTAAATTTTACTGTCGAAATATGCAGCAACAGCTTCTGTGATAATATTTGAAGGCTCTTTGAGCAAATATGGAATTTCATCTGAAACATATTTAAAATGAACTAAATGCCCCAGCTCGTGCAGTAAAACCTGTAAGCCGTATGTGTCGGGGTTTACATTGGCATATATCCGGTAATCTTTAGTTGATGCATCGGCACAAAAGAAAAATGCCTGGTTAATTTTGTCTTTTTTGTACCAAATGTCGGATTGCTCATTTAGCACCCCCGTTGAAAAACCACTCATTGCAAAATAATCTCCAAGTTTTCGAATCAACGTGTCTTCGTTAAAACTTTTATACCATTCATCAGGAATAGCAATTCGGCCCAGTACCGAGCGATAATAATCTGATGTTATCTCATCTCCTGAAATGTTGTATAAAGCACTAATTTCTTCTTTGGCAAGATGAAGCAAATATTCGTAATCACCCCTGGTTTTTCGTTCTATTTCAGCAACAAATGTTTCTATTTCTGATGCTTCCAATCCGGCAAAATCAAGTGCCATTTGAAAATAGTTTTCATACCCAAACTGTTCAGAATATTTGTTTAGCGCGATAACAAGACTTTTATAGTCATCGGCAATAACCGAAAAATGCTGTACCCATTTGCTCCTGACATTGCTTTTTTTACTTTGCTTCAATGAATCAAGTAATGCGCCTTCATTCTTTTTTAATTCATAAAATTTATCAAGCAAAACGGTTTGTTTATGTTCAACATCATCACTTTCGCTGTTTACGTTCATAAAATGTTTGAAAAGAATATCGAGTTGTTTATTAAGTAACGGGTCTTGAATTAATTCTGAATTACGAAGCTTTTTCAGCATTTCGAAATCAGAAGCATTATCGTAAACATTGTTAAGCAACTTTTGATAATACTCAGGCGGGCTGGCTATATTTTTGTAGAGTGAATCTGTTTTTTGTGACTCTTCTAAAAGCTCAGAGAAAGAATTTTGGCCTGTATAAGTCATCCATATTGACTGGTTCAGTTTCTTATCGATGGGTTTTATTTGTTCCACATGCCGATCGATAAAATGAACAAGGATTTTCTCACTTTGTTTTACATCATTGCAACTAGTGGCAAGCATAAAAACAAGCAAAAATGAAAGTATTGATTTCAGTTTGATATCCATCGTTCAAGTTTTTAATAATGGGTTTTGTTGCTGAATGTAAAAACCGGTATTTTTAAATAAACCTTGTACAGCCCGTCCTGAATGCCCGTTTTAAATTCATATTTATCTTTGTATATTAATTCCAGACGCTTACGCGTATTGTCAAGTCCAATTCCACCATGCAATGATTTTCCGGGAGCAGAATCGGGAATGCTGTTTTCCGATTCATAAATGATGTAATCATTATTTATACCCAGGGCGATATTGATAAAAGGTTTGTCAACATTATTGCGGCAACCATGCTTAAAAGCATTTTCAACAAATGTAAAAAACAGCAATGGCGGAAGAAGTATTTCTTCAGGCACAGTGTCAGGAAAATCGATATTCAGTTTCAAGCGCTTATCGTAGCGTATTTTTTCTAACTCGATATAATTACCAACAAGTTTTATCTCCTCGTGCAGTGGGTAATATTCTTTGTTGCATTCATAAAGCATGATGCGATAAATTTCTGAAAGTTTGAGAATGTAATCGGGTGTGTCTTCATTTTTTGTTGCGGCCATGGCATACAGATTGTTCAACGTATTGAACAAAAAGTGGGGATGAAGCTTGATTTTCATGAGCTGGATCTCGGCCAGCAGTTGCTTGTTTTCAATATTCAGTTTTTCTTTTTCCGATTTAAACCAGTTCATAAAAAATGTTCGAACAGATATTACAAAATACGGCACCCATATCAGTATCAGGTTTTGTGGCACCGTTTTCCAGTTAAACCAGGGTTCAGGCTCAAATGCACGCGGATAAAAAAAGTTGAAAAACAAAAGGTGGTGTAACAAAGGTACCATCATGGCCGATATAACACTAAACCCTACAAAAAGAAAAATAAACCGGCCAGGTTTTTTCGATGTAAACAGCAAACGGCGGGCATAATAATCCATGCTATATGTAAATAATAGCATTGCCGGTAATGCCGAAATCATGTACAACAAATGAAATTCAAAAGGCCAGCTGCCATTCAGGCTTACAATGGTTGTTAAAATTAACAATACCGCCACCCACAAAAAAAGGTTAAACACAATATTATTGGATAAAATTGTGTGAGCACTTCGAGGCTTTTGATTTTTTTGTTCTTTGTTAATCCGCTCCATTAGTTTTTATCAGTATAGTGAGTTAAAAATAATTACAATATTAAAAAAGTTATTTTACTTAACAGCTTGTTAGTATTTTAGCCCATTAACAACAAACTCTTTATGCCGCGATGGCATGTCCGTTAAAATACAGACAAGTAAAGTGTTACAAGCAAAGTCTATTGTCTCATGTCTAAAATCTGCCGCTCTATTGTTTCTTATTGGTAAATTTATTATTATTTTAGGAAACAGAAAAGAGAAAAAATATTTCAAAAGTTGTTCATCCAAATTGCTTATTATGAAAAACATAGCTTTAGTATTGGTTTTGATGCTTCTTGTTTTAACCGCTTACAGCCGATCTGCATACGAAGTTGTGGGTAATAATATCGTCATAAACCTTGATGCTTACGGTATCAAATCGAACTTTCTGAAAGTTGAGCTATGGAGCGAACACTCTGTTCGCATTGTAAGTACCATGGGCGATGAATTTGAAGAATATTCGGGCATAATGGCCAACCGGAGCAACGAAGAAGTTAAATTTAAGGTCGCCTATGCACAATCCGATATTGAAATCACAACCTCGCATATTTTTATCAGTATTTCAGAAAAAGGTCTGGTGCGCCTTTTTAGTCGTGACGGGCGTAAACTAATGGTGGAATCTGACCGGAGTTTTGAACCTGTTAATGGCAACAAAGAATTTTACCAGGTGAGCCAACGCTTCTTCATGAACCGGAATGAACACATTTACGGCCTCGGGCAAAAAAATAACGAACGCCTGTATAACTTACGTGACCAATCTTTCGACATTGTTCAAAGTGAATCATCGGTTGCCATGCCTGTTTTTTATTCTGAAAAAGGGTATGCTTTTATTTGGGACAACTATTCGAAAACGCATTTTACCGATGAACCTTCAGGATTAACATTATCATCGGAATATGAAAAAGAAATAAGCTACTTTTTTATTAACGGCCCCGACTGGAATACCCTTTTTTCTGAAATACAACGCATAAGCGGATATTCAAAGTTGTTGCCTTATACTGCATACAACTTACCACTAAAAAGCAGCATCAACACAGTGAAAACCCTTGAAAACAGCAACATAACATTTAACCACGATGTTTTCAACAACACTTTACGCCAAAAAGAAAAAGAATACTATCAATCAGCCACCGACAACAAACAATTTGAAAATATAGCTGCACTCCTTGAAATGAAAAATGATTACAGGCTGGCCAAGAGTGAAGCTGACGGCCAAAGACCGGCCATAATAACACACATCAATACACCGGGCATACAGCAATACAGTACGGTAACCACTGCCGGGGAACTGCCGGGTAGCTGGGATGCACTAAAAAGCCAGGTGATAGCCGGTATTACATCGTCGTTTAGCGGCCAACTCCACTGGTCAACAAATATAGGGGGTACATCGGCCCCCGGCAATAATGATGATGCTAATGATTTATTGACCCGCTGGTACCAGTTTGCAGCTTTTACCCCGGTGATGCAGGTTGTGCCGGTATCTCAAAATGGTTATAATATCCAGGCTGGAAGTGATAATTTCGCTGCCATTGAAAACGCTTTGGAACTTCGTAACATGCTTTTACCATACACCTACTCCACTGCCGCTATTGCCGTTAGGGACAAGCATGCCATTATGCGCTCGTTGTTGTACGATTTTCGTGAGCAGGAAGAGGTTCTCGAACTAAGCACACAATACATGTTTGGCCCTTCGATGATGGTTTGCCCGGTAACGAAACGCGATAATAACTTAGATATTACACTGCCCAAAGGAGTAAACTGGTACAACTTTTACACCGGTGAAAAATCAGATGGCGGCAAAAAAGTGAAGGTAGAAACAACAATCGAAAACATTCCGGTATTTATTAAAGAGGGCTCAGTAATTCCGCTGATGGCAACCGATACCGTTAATGTATACGAGGTGAGGGTTTACCCGGGTGCCGATGGCGAATTTATGTTTTACTACGACGATAAAACCAGCATGAATTACGAAAACGACCTGTATACCCAAATAGAGCTTGAATACAACGACCGCCGCAACCAACTAATAATCAACTCGGCAGAAGGTGATTATTCGGAGTTCCCTGAAACGGTTACCTTCAGGGTTGTACTGGTAAAAGATGGCAAAGGTATTGGTAACACCCTTTGCGATGATTATGAAACAGTTGTATACGATGGCTCAAAAACAAAAGTGAAGTTCTAACCCGAAACTTCTACCTTCAGGTCTGTTTCATGGCGTACCGTATTGGCAATTTTTTCAAGTACAGAAAGTGGTATTTTATTAAGATTTTGTGCCGGGGTGTCGCGTGCAATGGTATAAATCATCACCCGCTCCGGCTTTATTTTTTTCAGTAATTCAATCCATGCATACACTTCTTTATCGGTAGTATTATCAAAGTCTTGCCCATTATAGCTGCCCTTCAGGAACATCGTTTGAATAATCAGTTTTCCATTAAATTTACAAAGTTGTTCAACAGTTTTATCTAAGTTAAACCGCCCCACGGGCTGGTCCATTATCTCGATGGTTTCAGCAAAGGCCGAATCCAGCTTTAAAATATTATCATCAATTTTTTTGAGGGCTTCAACAACCGGTGCTTTAAACAACATGGTTGAATTTGACAACACGGCAATGCGTGCCCTTGGCGAAAAAGAATCGCGCAGGGCAATGGTATCGTCAATAATACCAGCAAAATCGGGGTGCATGGTAGGCTCACCGTTTCCGGCAAAAGTGATAACATCGGGCAATTTACCACCGTCCGACATTTCATGCAGTTTTTTCTCAAGTTCTTCGGTCACTTGCCCCCGCGATGGCAATTTAGCCTTTACTTTTCGCGGGTCGGGGTTCCAGCCACATTCGCAGTAAATACAATCAAACGAACACAGTTTACTGTCGGTTGGTAAAAGGTTAATACCCAGCGATACGCCAAGCCGACGGCTTTGTACCGGACCAAAAATAATTTCGTCGAAAAGAAAAGTTGCCATGTAAAAATATTTTGTGCAAAGATAATAATATGGATTTACTGAAATTTGCTTGACTAAAAATACAACCAGTAGGTTCCAACCTTGCCCTGCGAATTAATCTCGATAGCCGGAAATGGAAGTTTTACAAAATTGAGCGCCGCGAATACGCCTTTCAGAAACGGGGAGTTTGTAGGAATCTTCTGCCAGTCAATGTCGAGCGAAAATAAAAACTGCCTTGTGCGGATGTAATCGGGCAAGCGATGGTTATAGTAATAACTGCGGTTTTCAAACTCCCCCAACATGCCATTGGCACTGTAACCTGCGGCAATATTTATCCAGGGTGGCAAACCTTCCAGAAATTTAATCCGGTTGGCATTCATGCTTAACCAGTAGGTATGGCCATTATAGTCGTATGCAAAATTTTCAAACAGGTTATCCCCAAGGTAGCCATGCGAATTTTTCGACATTTCTGAGGGTGAAAAGCTTATTTTGTACCGTAATACCTGTTCATCAAATATCAGTTCCTGCCCCACCAAAAGCAAACTTCCCGCAGTGTTGGCCGCAATGTCGCCCCACGAAAAGCCCCAACCTTTGTACAACCCGTCAAAAACCTCAATTGGCGCCTGCATAATAAAGCCCATACTTCCGCCGTACAGCAATGCTTTTGTTTTACTCATCCCCGCTTTTCGCAACCATTTATATGCAATGTAGCTCTCGCCGTATGCAGCAAACGAATGCCCCATTTTGTCCATTTGCAGGTACCCGCTATTGTCGTTATAATAATGGAAGGGAACCCTTTCCTTATCGCTGTACCAAATAAAACTTAAATATGAAAGCCCGCCGGCATAAATCACACCTCCAACAGTAGCGGCCCTTGCTACCATATTTTTATTTACAGGGTCCAGGTCAGTTGAGTCAGTCTGGTTTTGACCGTGTGTTCTAGTGGAGCTAAAAAGTAGCGCTACAAGAAAAATCAGGGTTAGAGTTTTCCTCATGAATAATGCTTATATTTAGTTCATTACGAGTCTATTGTCTCATGTCTGAAATCTGACGAAATATTGTTATCACAAATTTATATTTTTTCTGTAACTTTTATGAGGTGTATCCGTCAAATAAAGTGCAAACAAACCTAATCGATGACAACCAGCGAGTACAACCAGATTGTAGAGCAATATGCAAACCGGCTTTATCGCTTCATCCTGAAAAACATACGGGATGAAGAGCGTGCCAATGACCTTGTGCAGGACAGTTTTGAAAAACTGTGGCGCAATTATCGTGACATCAGCTTTGAAAAGGCAAAATCGTATTTGTTCAGCATTGCCCACAACACAATGATTGACATGGTGCGCAAGGAAAAGCGGATGGTTGTTTCTGATACTGCTGAAATGCCTGAGGCATCGCATTCAAAACAGTATTCCGATTTGAAAGAAATACTGGATGCCGGGTTGAAACAATTGTCTGAGATGCAACGGTCGGTAATTTTATTGCGAGATTACGAAGGGTATTCGTACGAAGAAATTGGCAAAATATGCGGTTTGAATGAATCGCAAGTGAAAGTTTACATTTACCGCGCCCGGGTATTCCTAAAGAATTATATCGGACAAATTGAGCATATTTTATAGAAAGGAATAAAATGAAAATTACACGTAAAAATTACGAAGAATGGTTTATCGACTGGCTCGATGGTAATTTACCTGCCGGCCGGGAGGAAGAACTTCGTGACTTTTTGCATGAAAACCCCGACCTCAAGAGCGAGCTGGAAGGCATTGAAAAAATTAAAATTGAACCTGACAATTACCAATTTGACACATCAAGCCTGAAAAAATCGGCATTTGACGAGCACGATGTTTTTGAAGAAGCTTGCATACGCTCCATCGAAAATGACCACACGGAAAGCGAGGAGAAAGAATTTCAGGAATATATTGCCCGAAACCCAAAGGCTGCTGAAGAATACAAGTTGTTTAAGTACACACTACTGATCCCCGACAAAACAATGGCTTACAACGATATTCAAAAACTGAAACGCACGCGCAGGCTTCCGGTATCCTGGTTGGCCGCGGCAGCAGTTGTTTTTATCGCTGCCTTATTCTGGTTTAACCGTCCCGATGAACAAGCCGTTCCAACACATGAAGTTGAAGTGGTGGCTTTAAATGAAAAACCCGAAATAATAAAGCTCAGTCCGAAAGCAATAGTCAGGCACGAGCCGATAAAAGCGCTACAATTATCGCCACGAAAAATTGTAAAGGCACAAACGCCAAAAAGCAAACAACGTGAAGTGCTCATGATTGAACCTTTAGAATCAAAAACAATATTGGCTTCAATAAGCAATATTGAAACTAAACCGGTTGAACTCCAATATAATGTTTTGCCACAATATGAAAATGAGCAATATCCAACAGTGCGCGAACTTCTTGCCGAAAAAGTAAACAGCATTAACCCCGACGAAGAAAAGAACAAACTGGCAAAATTTGCTTTAACCCAGGTTAAAAATGCTACCAACGAGCGTTTTGACTACTCAACTTCTGACAATGGCAAAGTTGAAAAAATTGAATTTAACTCGCGGATATTGGCTTTTTCCATTCCGTTAGAATAGAAGTGATGCTAAATCCCTTTTTGTTTTTTATTTTTGCATCATCACCAACTGTTAGCAAAATGAATCTTGCCGAAATCAATAAAATCTGCAAAAACACCCTTATTGGGCATCTCGGGATTGAATTTACAAGTTTTGAAAATGAAGTTCTCGAAGCACGCATGAAAGTTGACGAGCGCACCATTCAGCCCATGGGTTATTTGCACGGCGGTGCTTCTATTGCCCTGGCTGAAACCGTGGGTAGCGGAGCTTCGTTACTGCTAATAAATCCCGAAGAATACAACGTGTTCGGCATGAATGTGTCGGCCAATCACATTGCCTCAGTGCGCGAAGGTTATGTGCATGCAAGGGCCTCTATCATTCATAAGGGGCGCACTTCTCACGTTTGGAATGTTGAGATTAAAGACGATTCAGGTAAACTTATTTCGGTGGCACGTGTTACCAATGCAATAGTTTCTAAAAAATCGAAATGAACAGGGGATGAATTTTTTTCAGGCTGTACAGTATTGTGTTGATAACAACTTATCGTTTGCCGCTTATCGTTTGCCACACAACGATGCGGTGAGGCTTGTTGTACAAAATGGCAATGACAACATTAATGTTGATGTTGAGGCCGGTTTGTTCAAGCAAAAAGGGTTCCTCATTGCACCTTTTTCTGCCGATGATCAAAATCCCGCTATGTTCATCCGTGCCGATTTAAACTATATCAGTACCGATTATACCGATTTTGATGCTTTGAAATCACTTCAACCTTTAAAGCCAAACCCCGAAGCGTTTAATAACGGTGTTGTTTCGCGCAACGATTTTATGAGCCAGGTTGAGGCGATAAAATCACAAATAAACGCCGGCATTTTTGAGAAGGTTGTCCTCTCACGCATAAAAGTCATCGAGCGGAAGTACCGTAACAAGTTAACCGAAATATTTCAATTGCTTACGGCATTGTATTCCAATGCTTTTATTTACCTGTTCAATTCCGGTGGTAAATTATGGATAGGCGCAACACCCGAGCCGTTGTTATGTTCCCATAAAAACGAACTTCAAACCGTGTCGCTTGCAGGCACAAGGCGCTATAGTGCCGAAAACCTGAACCTCAACAATTGGTGTAAAAAAGAACGCGACGAGCAGGATTTGGTTACTTGCTATATTGAAAAAGCCCTTGATAAATTTCACTTACCGGAGTATAGCAAAACCGGTCCGTACACAAAAAAGGCAGGAAACCTGGTGCACTTGCGCACCGATTTTTCGTTTGATTATAACGAAGTGAACGGACAAATGGGAAATCTGCTTTCGGAGTTACACCCAACTTCGGCTGTATGTGGCCTACCCAAAAACGAGGCCATGGATTATTTGCTGGATACAGAAAAACACAACCGCGCATACTATTCGGGATATCTTGGACCGGTAAATCTTGACGAACGCATGTTATTGTTTGTTAACCTGCGTTGTATGCAGGTACTTACCGACAGGCTGGTGTTATATATAGGAGCAGGAATTACTTCCGATTCGGTAGCTGAAGACGAATGGGACGAAACCGAAATCAAGGCCGACACCTTGTTGACAGTAATTTATAATGTTTAAATCAGAGTGAAATCTCGCCCCGCTGGCGATTTTTAAAACGTGTAATACGCGTATAACCCACTTCTTTCAATAATTCAACAGCTGTATCAAAATGGCGGGCTACCTGTTCGGGATGATGTGCATCGGAACCCAATGTTATCGGCACTCCAATTTTAGCGGCCATTTCGAGTATCTTCTTGTTCGGGAAGAACTCTCCGCACGGACGGTCAATACCACTGGTATTTAGCTCCATAACCACATCGGCTTCTTTAAGCACCCTTAGCGTTTCTTCATAAAGGTGCGTCTGGTCGTTTTCGGGCCAGCACCTGAATTTTTTTATCAAATCGAAATGCCCTATAACATCAAACAAACCCGATTTTGCAGCATTTTGTACTTGCTCAAAATACATTTTGTAAAGTGCATCGTTGGTCCACTTTCCGTAAAGCGATTTATCAGAATCGAAATTCCATTCGCCCAGAAAATGCACCGATCCAATCACATAATCAGCAGGGAAATATGAAATAAGCTGTTTAATTTCCAGTTCGCGACCTTCAAAATAATCAACTTCAATACCAAAACGAACCTGCACATCGGCTGAAAAGTTATTGCAAAGGCTTTTCAGGTTTTCTTTCAAAACGGGGTAATCAATTTCCTGCACGCTCCACTCAACGGGGTTTAACGTGATATGATCGGTAAACCCGATTTCTGCCAAATCTTTTTTTCTTGCTTTCTCAAGATAAGCCGGGTAAGTGTCCGCCCCATCCGAAAAAGTGGTATGCATGTGATAGTCAACTAAGAAGCTCATAAACAATATTCGTTTGCGCTAAGTTATACTTTGTATTTCAATTTGATGTTTAAAAAATTAACTTTTTTGCTACGTTTCAAACAAAGCGTTTGTTTTCTTGTCTGAACCTCAATTATGCTACAACTTCAACAATAAATTTTCGCTGGGATCCGAAGTTGAAATGAGTTATAACTTTGGAGCGATGCCGGGTTTGAATGTATTCCCTACAATAGGTGCAAAATGGACATTTAATTAAAACTGATGATCATGATTGATTAAATAAGGGGTGTTTCAGCATGAAGGTTGTAACACCTTTTTTAAATTGAAAAAATGCTGTTACATTTATCCCCTAAATTAAAAACTTTTCTATTGTTTTTAATATGAAATCATATCAAGAGATTAACGAAAAAATCAAGAGCGGCAACGCTGTTGTTGTTACAGCCGAAGAGGTAGTTGCCATGGCTAAAGAAGCAACGCCCGAGGAGATTGCACGCGAAGTAGATGTGGTAACCACAGCAACTTTTGGGGCCATGTGTTCAAGTGGTGCCTTTATTAATTTTGGACATGCCGACCCGCAGATCCGCATGGAAAAAATAAGGCTAAACGGTGTGCCGGCTTACGAAGGCCTGGCTGCTGTTGACACTTACATCGGGGCTTCCGCTGTAAACCCCGACAACCCGATATACGGGGGCGCCCACGTTATTGAAGACCTCATAAACGGCAAAGATGTAGAACTCGAGGCCTGGGGCAAAGGCACCGATTGCTACCCGCGCAAACATATCAAGACCATCATTAACAAAGATTCCGTGAACGAGATATTTATGTTTAACCCCCGCAACGCCTATCAAAACTACAATGTGGCGGTAAACACAACATCTTCAACGAAATATACCTACATGGGCACCTTGCTCCCTAACCTGCGTAATGCTACATATTCAACATCAGGAGAACTCAGCCCTTTGCTAAACGATCCTGAATTCAGGACTATCGGCATGGGAACGCGGATATTTATTGGCGGCACAACAGGATACGTGGTATGGCCTGGAACGCAGTTTCACACCACCAAACCCAAAAACGAGTTTGGTGTTCCGGTTTCAAATTCAGCAACCCTTGCTGTTATTGGCAACCTGAAAGAAATGAGCGGTGAGTTTATTAAAGCAGCTTATTACGAAAAATACGGGGTAAGTATTTTTATTGGAATTGGAATCCCGATTCCAATGCTCGATGCCGAAATGGCCCGGAAGGTAATGATAAACAACAGCCAGATTGAAACTTCGGTACTCGATTACGGAACCGTTGGAACGCCAAAACTTGGACAAGTTACCTACGAGCAACTACAATCAGGTACTATTAAAGTAAAAGGGAAAAAAATTCGTACAGCACCTGTGGCAAGTCTGGCAACAGCGCGCCGTATTGCCGCAAATTTGAAAAAAGAAATTCAGGATGGAGACTTTCTGGTACAAGAACCCGTTCAGATGTTCCCAACCAACACTTCTTTGAAAAGTTTGCACGAGATATCTGACAAAAAAGAAGGAGGTGCGTTATGAGGATGGTAAAAAGACGTTACGTACTAAAATTTCCACCCCAAAGTGGCGATAAACCGTTGAGTTATATCCTTGTAAAAGATTATGATATCCGGATTAACATTTTGAAAGCCGAAGTTGTTCCCGGAAAAAGAGGAAACCTGTTGCTTGAGTTACATGGGCGGCAGTCGAACCTGACCAGGGGCATTGAATACCTGAAAAAACATCAGGTTGAATGCACCCCGCTCGATAAAACCATAACGCTTGATCAGGAGAAATGCATTAACTGTGGAAATTGTACAGCTGTATGTTTTGCAGGGGCCCTTACCATGCACCCCGAAACCTGGGAGCTTCAGTTTGATAAAAGCAAGTGCATTGTTTGCGAGCTTTGCCTTAAAGCCTGCCCCCTCGATTTATTTGAAATCGACTTTCACGATGATGCAGAATAGCGGTCAGAGAGGCATACAACCCCGTTTCTACCGCAACCTGATAAACCAAAAGCGCTTTAAGTCATTTGTTGCTGGGTATAAAGATTCGGACCTGTGGGTTGGTATCGATACAGAATCATTTTATGAGCGCATCCCGGCCTTTGTACAGGATCGCCTGATAGAGTTGCGAAAATCGCTTGAACTTTACATCTACCGTCATCCTGCATTTGCATCATCGTTTGAACCCATACCATTAAAAGCCGGTGCACCCAACATTGCTGTTATTATGGCCAAAGCAGCCGATAAAGCCGGTACGGGGCCAATGGCTGCTGTTGCCGGTGCGTTTGCCGAATATGTTGGCATGGCTGTTGATGAAAACTTTGATGTAAAAGAAATTGTTATCGAAAATGGCGGCGACTTATTCCTGAAAATTCAAAAAGAGCTCGCCCTTTCAGTTTATGCCGGAAATTCCCCTTTGTCAGGAAAAGTTGGATTAAAAATTCCGGCTCATTATTCACCGCTGGGGGTTTGCACTTCGGCTGGCACCGTGGGCCCATCTATCAGCTTCGGGAAAGCCGATGCTGTTGTTGTGGCATCACCCGACACGGCACTGGCCGATGCAATGGCAACCGCTATTGGCAACCGTGTAACCATTCCTGAAGATATTGAACAGGCTCTGCTGAAGTATTCCCCCTCGCTGAACATGAAATCGTTACTGATTGTATGTGACGATAAACTGGGGATCAAAGGTGATTTTGAACTCACACCGCTTCGCTGATTACCTTGTTAACTACTATGTTATTTCTTTTTAGTTAATCTTTTATCATTTAGTACTTTCACTGAAAAATGTATATTTTAGTGCAAAAACAAGTTATCATGAGAAAAATATTATTTGTAATCGCAGCTTTATTTACAATTAACGCTACCGCACAGAGCATTAAGCTCCCAACGCCTGAGCAAACAGGCGGGATGCCTTTGATGGAAACATTGAACAACCGCAAAACAGTTCGTTCTTTTCAGTCGAAAGAACTCACTCAGCAACAACTTTCCGATTTACTATGGGCCGCATGGGGAGTTAACCGCGAAAGCGGAAAGCGAACAGCACCTTCAGCGATGAATTATCAGGAAACCGACCTTTACGTTTTGCTTAAAACTGGTGTTTATATGTACGATGCCCAAAAAAACAAATTAGTTTTTGTTTCGGATAATGATGAACGTGAATATGC
>JAGYOI010000499.1 GCA_018399395.1 Prolixibacteraceae bacterium | reverse complement strand
ATCTTCGGTAACGTCGGCTATGGTTACACCGTTCCATGCGTTGCCGTATCGCAGGTAATATTTAAGCGAATCGTAAGCCTCATCTATCGTCGAATTGGCAATATCGTTCATTATCACTTTGGTGCTCTCAATGTGTTTCCGGTATTGTTCCTTGTGTAGTTCAAGGTTTTTTTGGGCTTCTTCTTCGTTCCGGCCATCAAATTTACCTGCATTATACCAATGATTATGAGGTGCCTGTCCGAAATTCTCAATCATATTAAAAAACCGCTTGGTGTAGTTTTTTTGCGTTGACCATTTGGCATAAGTATTCAACGTGCCAATTACTCCTTTGATGATATGAATCTCGGTTTCTGTAAATGTATTTTCAACTTTTAAATCATCCCATGAGAGGTCAAAATTATATTTTTCTTTAAGCAGGTTGCGCCCTTCCGCTTTTGCTTCTTCGAATTCATGTCTTTGCGATGCGCCATCAGGCAGCGTTGAATCTCTTACAATACTGGCTTGGTATTTGATAAAAACATCATTGATGTTCTCACCATCAATGTACCCTCTTGCCATTCCGGTATTGGCAAGTATCATCGCCATTGTGTATTTCCATCTTAAAATCAGGTTTTCATTTGAACCATTACCTTGTCTGGCGAAAACATCATACAGGTCGTTGTAATTATCGAAGGTTTCGAGGGTTGCGTAAAGCCATTCAGCAAAAGCAACGTAATTGGCACGGGCCACTTTTGATTTTTCCTGTGGTTTACCGGGAAAGGCTTTACGGATTTCGTTTTTCATGTAAACCACCGATGGTTTCATCCCCTTTTCCTGTTCGGCGGCAAAGTCGTATTTGGGCCACACGTTATCTTTCACCACCAGTTCTACGGCGGTTATTTCGTCCTGTTCGAGCAGGTTCAGGTCGGTGCTGTTTACCAGCTTGCGCCATGCGGCCTTTTCTTTGGCGCTGCCGGGGATGTAACGGCCAGCGTCTTTAAATTCTTTGTTTTCCTGGTCTTTGCGCAGTTTTTCGCGCACATCCTCAGCCGTAACAACGCCCAATCCCGAAATATGATTTTCTGCATCGTTGAGTATCTCCTGCATGGTTTTGGGTTCAGGATAGCGGGTGTTTGGTATGCGTATGGTTTTTACAGGCATATTAAAATCTTTTTACTAATTTGTAATACCATTACTTTTTGATTTAAGTTGCACGCCCAATTCCACAATCGGGGAGAATGTTTGTGTTTTGCTTTGCATTTCG
>JAGYOI010000498.1 GCA_018399395.1 Prolixibacteraceae bacterium | reverse complement strand
AAAATCGGCTTTTAATAAATCCTTCTGTACTTCGCGTAAATGCATTAGTGATGCATTGGTAATTACCGCCACAGGTATTTTAATGGTTTTTAATTGGTCAATCAGTTTTCCCAAATGAATATCCAACGTGGGTTCCCCATCGGGCACAATGGTAATATAATCGGGGTATTCGCTGTTATTTTGTATATTACAAAGAATTGCTTTTACTTCTTTAACCAGTTCTTCGGGTTTATAAAATTCCTGCCGGTTTACCTGCATTTTAATGACTTTGCCAATCTGGCAATAAGAACATGAATAAGTACATATTTTATGTGGGATATTATTTACCCCCAAACTTTTACCAAGCCTTCTCGAAGGCACCGGGCCATATACATTTCGCCCTATACTATTCATATTTTTTAATTGAGATTTTTAAGGCACCGTTTTTTAGAAAAAAAAGCTTATATTCTTCAGGCTGATTATTTAACTCGTCTTCAATCCATTTAACATGTTTTTTTATCACTGGAATTACTTCATCGGGTGTTTCCGCATAAATAATAACAGGTATAAAATGTTGGTTTACCAATTGTATATTTTTACCAAAATGCCTGGATAACAATACATTTACATCCATGCTTTTTAAAAAATTCAGAATAGCCCTGCCTTTTTTTTGCGAACCATGTTCATGTTCTTCATCAAAAGTTTTATAAACATTGATTTCTTCTTTAACATATGTCAGTTCATTATTCTTCCATTCGTAAATGATGTATTTATCGGCATCCCCAAAATGTTTTGCCTGAAAATGGCCGGCATGGTTAACTGCCAGTGCAAAACGGATAGTTTCTTTATTCATGTTTTTTTGCTTTTATCACTACAAAACTGCCTTTTCCACTTCCCTTTTCAGGTTGCTGAGTTTCTATTATTTCATTAAGTCCTCCAAATACAGTCTGGTAAGTTTGTATAGTTTCAAACCCATTACGCATTAGTAGTATATTAATATCTTCAGTACTGAAAAACTCAGCGTCTTTATAAAAAAGGCTTTTTTCTTTATTCAGGAGATATAGTTTGCCAACTGGGCTGTTTTTATCGACAAAGCCCAGTATAACTTCACCCCCTGGTTTCAGTATCCGGTTTATTTCCTGCATTGTTTTTTGTGCATCGTCAACAAAGCAGATGGTTGTAACCATTAAAGCATAATCATAACTACTGTCTTCATAAGGAAGATTTTCAGCAATACCTTCAATGGCATTAATTCCACGTTTTTTTGCTTTTA
>JAGYOI010000497.1 GCA_018399395.1 Prolixibacteraceae bacterium | reverse complement strand
AATATTCGCTTGTTTGCCTTGGGAAAAACAAAGAAATGGAGCATTATTAAAAAATACTAAAAGTAAGAACAAGCCAATTCCAGAAGAAAAATTTTTCTTACACCGTATTATATTTTCAAATGGGAATAAAAACGCCATGTTTTTTTTGATAAAGTTATAAAAACTCAAAAGAATTTGCAAATAAAATCTTTTTGTTGTATATATATTGCTTATAAAATTGATGCTCCCAAAGATTTAAGTTCATATGCTTTCATAAGAATTGAATGCGTTGAAAGCATTGTACTGTTATTACATCCAATACCTGAGCTTGTTTGGATGCAATTCCTTTTTAAAATGCTAAAATTTGCTTTAGATATTGTTTTCTAACGTAATAATTAACATGGAGGAATTTGCCTATGGAAAAAATCATCATTATATGTTCTAAGCAGGTTGTTAAGACATATACGCTAAGCACACAGTGTTACACAAGCCAAAAAAAATATTAACAAAAAATCGAAAATCATGAAAAAAAATGTTTGTTTATTAATGATTGTATTATTCGCTATTCCTGGGTTTACTCAAAGGTTGCGCATTGGTCCTTATCATGATAATACTAAATACAAAGAACACTTCACCCATTCAATCGATTATGGGGTAATCAGTGATGCTACCTACATTTTTGTTGCAGGAAATTATACGGATAAAGGATATGAAAATATTGAGGGCACTGCCCATAAATTTTTTCAATTTAACCTGCTGGCAAATAAGAAAGGGGGTACTACACCTGCGTCAGATAGACTTCTATTAACCGATTTCGTCGTCCAACATGCCGGAGGCTATCGTTATGCCGCTGCTACCGGGGTATATTACCCGGAAGGCTCAGGAGATGATGGTTATCCTTTTCTGCTTATTTACAATAAAAGTGACCTGGCAGTGCAAAGTTTCCAGTATTTTGATCTTTCGTATGCAGGGGTGGAGACTTCACATGGTACGGGCTTAAGGGTACAATATTCAGGAGAGGAGGAGGCGTTTTATATTTGTGGTGTGCTGGCCGACAGAAAGTTTAATGAGATCAACCCAAACGACATTGATGTGAAATCAAAAGGTTTTATTCTCAAAGTTCCAGAAGGCGGCGCCCTTTCCTATGATGCCCTGATCTTTACACCCGACCAGGTACAGAATGATGCGTGGCTGTGCAGTATCAGTGATATAGAGATCAATGCCGCTGAAACCGAAATCGCCTTTACCGGCCTGAACACCCTGGACGAGCTGACCAATTATCAT
>JAGYOI010000496.1 GCA_018399395.1 Prolixibacteraceae bacterium | reverse complement strand
TCAACCTTTCGAATTCCTTCGTTTTGAACTGTCCGGAATTTCCGGACAGTTGAACTTTTTTCTAATTCACCTTCGTGAAATATATTTCCAATATGCTCACTGATTGTTCGTTTGTCTTTCCCAAATAGGGCAGAAATCTGCGACTGGGTGAGCCATACGGTTTCATCTTCTAAGCGAACATCAATTTTGATGTTGCCGTCAGGGTTTTGGTATAAGAGGATTTCGCTGTTCATTTCTTTATATCTTTACTATTAACCGGAGCTAACTCATGTCCAAACATTCTTAATACCTGATTCGCCTTATTCAGGTTTAAATTGGTTTTACCTTGTTCAATTTTACGAATAACCGTTAATGCAACACCTGCGCGTTCTGCAAATTCTTCTTGCGTAAGATTGATCTCTTTTCTGCGTTCTTTTACAAATTCTGCTAATGGCTTCATTATATGCTTTTAGGTATAATTAACCGTAAAGGTATGAAATTATATGCAAAAAGATATAAAATGCGGCTTAAAATATTTAATTATATGCTTTTAGATATTATAAACGAAATATTGTGACCCACGCGTTGCAAGTGGTTGGTAGCGTGGTGATAATTGTTTTCAGGGATAGAGAAATCTCCGGGAATTATGCCTTTTCTGTGTTGTTGGCAATTTTATAGTAAGTGCTTCGGCCTTTGCCGTGCTTTTGAATATAACCTTTTTGAACCATGCCTCTTAATAGTTCTCTTGTTCGACTTTCTTTTATGTTTAAATGACTTTCAATTTGTGATGATTTAGTTGAGCCATTTTTATAAAGCAATTTTAAAACGCTTCTTTCTTGTTCATTACAATCCGACGGTATCCGACGGTATCCGACGTTTTTTCAGTTATAATCGGTTTTGGCCGTATAAGTTCCACATCAAAAAAATCGTTTTTTTCTTCAATTTTAGGTGTGTCCAGCCCGTGTTCTTTACACGCACTAATGATCCTGATAATGCCGCTGCCCCATTGTTCTATCAAGCCCAATTCTTTGAAAACATGAGCTACAACACGGTTACGGGCTTCACTACGACCATTGAAAATATCTTCCATGGTAATGCTGTGTGGCAAACCTCCAGGGGACACAATGTTTACAATATCATCGTAAATGCCTACTTTTATATCCCTGCCTTTGTTTACGTAGTCGCGGTGTACAATAGCATTTATTAATACTTCCCGAATCGCTGGAACTGGTATTTCGTAGGTGTCTGTCCGGTACAAACCTTTTATTTCACCTTTCAGGTTAATATGGTTCAA
>JAGYOI010000495.1 GCA_018399395.1 Prolixibacteraceae bacterium | reverse complement strand
CTCATATCTTTCTTCTGGTGGTAGGCCATTAAAACCATCAGCAAAGCCCTCGAATTATCATCCAAGCAATAGCCTTCTTTTAAGTTTGGAATGCCAAATTTGGCATGTTGAATGATGCCTGTGTCATCGGTCAGGCGATTGATGTGTGCAAGGGAAAAGGGAGGAAGGATGAGTAAATCAGGTTCGGTTTCTTTTTTTGAAATAACCGGATATTCATCCTTCAGTATTTTTTCAGAAAGTGCAACATATTTTTCACCGGTTTTCGGCCAGGTAATTTTTTTCCCATACTCACCGGCTTTGTTTTCTAAGTTCCTGAGTTCTTCAGGATTATTAAGGAGTTCAGTTAAAGTTCCTGCAAGCTCATCCGAATCATTAAAATTAAAGAGCCTGCCCCTTCCGTTAGCCAGCAGTTCTGCAGCATGCCAGTACGGAGTGGAAAGTACAGCCGCACCCACTCCAACCGCATACGAAAGGGTTCCGCTGGTAATCTGGGCTTCATTCAAATAAGGTGTGATATAAATATCGCAGGCATATAAATACTTAAACAAATCCTGTTCGTCAATAAATTCGTTTAGGAATATTACATGATTTTCAAGTTGAAGATTTTTGACCAAACGTAATAAGAAAATTCGGTATTCTTCGCCGGAATGCCGCAACACATTTGGGTGGGTTTTCCCCAAAACGATATAATTAACTTCTGGGTACTTTTTAACCACTTCCGGCAATGCTTTTATTACCGTTTCAATTCCCTTGCTTCGCCCGATAAAACCAAACGTTAGTAATACTTTTTTGTTTTCGAGTTTAAATTCTTTTTTCGATTTTTCGGGACTAAAATGAATATCCGGGACGCCATGTTCAATCAGTGCAATTTTTTCTTTTGGTACATCGTAAATACTTACCAGAAATTCAACCGCTTTATGGCTCATCACTACAATTTTATGAGCCATTTTGCAAATTTCTTTCAGAATCGCTTTTTCGTTGTAAGAAGGCGTTTTGAGTATGGTATGAAGTGTAACAATGAGCGGTATCTCCAGCCTGTGAAGCAAAGGAAGAATATAAACCCCGCTTTGTCCGCCAAATATGCCAAATTCGTGCTGGAGGATACAAACGTCGGCGCCGCTTAGATTAATGTATTTCACGGCTTTTAAATAATCTTCTTGATAATCTTGCCTGATAGTAAGTTTAACTTCTTCAGGGTATTTATAAGTAAGATCGTTGTCATTTATTGCAACCACGAAACCTTCATGCTTGTGTTCATTTTGTTTGTTGTGGCTTAA